>DRMK01000186.1 GCA_011322575.1 Gammaproteobacteria bacterium | reverse complement strand
GATATCGGTCATGTGGGTGAGGTGGAGTCCATAGATGCCGCGGTGCTGCACATGCTGGTGGAGGACGATTTCATTCCGGTAATCGCCCCCATCGGTATCGGCCGGGAGGATCGCCAGACCTACAACATAAATGCCGATCTGGTGGCAGGGAAGCTGGCCGAGACCCTGCAGGCGGAGAAGCTGATGCTGCTGACCAATACCTCCGGCCTGCTCGACAAACAGGGGCGGCTGCTTACCGGCCTGGGTCCGGAGGAGGTTGATCGGCTCATCGCCGACGGCACCATCCATGGCGGCATGCTGCCCAAGATCCGCTGTGCGCTGGATGCGGTGCGCGGCGGGGTTAGGTCGGCCCACATCATCGACGGCCGGGTGGAGCACGCCTGCCTGCTGGAGCTGTTCACCGACGAGGGTGTGGGAACCCTGATCAGGGGTGGCCTCTGATGCGGCGAAGGGTAAAACCAGCCACCGACCGCAAGCGGCAGATCCTGGAGGCCCTGGCTCACCAGTTGGAGGTGAACCCCGGAGAACACATCACCACCGCTGGCCTGGCCAGGGCCGTAGGGGTTTCGGAGGCTGCCCTCTACCGCCATTTTCCCAGCAAGGCGCGCATGTTCGAGGGGCTCATCGAGTTCAGCGAACAGGCGGTGTTCGGCCGGGTGGCCTCGATTCTGGAGCAGCACACCGATCCCGCCGTGCGTTGCGAGATGATCATGGGTGTTGCGCTGGGTTTCTCCTCGCGCAACCCCGGTATCACCAGGATCCTGCTGGGTGAGGCGCTGGTGGGAGAGCCGGAGCGGCTGCGCCGGCGCTCCGAGCAGTATTTCAACCGCCTGGAGACCCAACTGCGCCAGGTGCTGCGGGAGGGGAGGGCCAGCGGAGGGGTGCGGCGCGAGATCCCATCGGAAGTGGCTGCCAATCTGTTGCTGGCCCTGCTGGCCGGGAGGATGCGTCAGTTCGTGCACAGCGGTTTTGAGCTGGATCCGATGAAGCACTGGGAGCAGCAGTGGGAGCTGCTGGTTTCCGCCCTGTTTATCAGCGATCGGTGAAATGGAATGGTGTTGCAAATAGAACTTATTTCAAGCTAGTATAAATTGGTATTATAATAATTTTGCATCCATCTTGAGCTAATCCGCCTGCTCGCTGCACTCAACACGAAATAGACGGGGGTTTTCGTGAAGCAAGTTCGAGTTTCCAGCCGCCTGGGAGACAGTTTGTCCACGGTTCGTCTTGTCAGCTGTTACGGGATGAACGTAGCGATCCTCCCCATTGGCGCGGCAATACACTCCAAGGGCTGAAATATCCGTGTCCTTTCCACGCACCGCATTGATAGCGGCAATCCTGCTCTGCGTGCCGTTTTCCCTGTTGGGTGAGGAGGAGCTCTCCTACACGGTACGCCCCGGCGATACGCTGGAGAAGGTGATCGAGGAGTTCGGCACCGAGGGGGTGAGTGTCGACGAGCTGCGCCGTTTCAACAACCTGAAGAGTGTGCGGCGTATTCCGCCGGGGACCAAGATCCGGTTTCAGCTCGGCTGGCTCAAGATCAAGCCTCTTCAGGCGGTGGCGGCTGCGGTCTCCGGAGAGGCCAGGGTGATCCGGGCGGGGCAGGAGAAGACGGAGGAGGTCCAGGAGGGGGATGGATTCAAACCGGGCGATGTGCTGGAGACCGGGGCGGACAGCAGCGTGCTTCTCAAGTTCGGGGATGGCTCGCGGCTGCTGCTGCAGGGCAACAGCGCACTGGCGTTCG
>DRMK01000185.1 GCA_011322575.1 Gammaproteobacteria bacterium | reverse complement strand
TGGATCATCGCCCAGCTGGCGAAGCGGATGGGCTTCGAGGGGTTCGACTGGAAGAACTCCAACGAGGTGTGCGAGGAGTCCTCCCGTTTCAGCCGTGGCAACCGCAAAGCGTACCACATGATCAAGGTGGCGGCTCACAAGGAGGGCAAGACCCTGCACCAGAAGCTGCGCGAAATGGGGACCCAGGGGATCCAGGGGCCGACCTTCTACAATTACGCCACCGGAGAGCTGCATGGCACGGTGCGTCTGCACGATACCACCCTCACCAAGGCGGACATGGAGAGCAAGGGGATGTATCAGGGCGCCAATATGCTCAACAAGAAGACCACTCACTTCAACTCCCAGACCGGGCGGGTCAATATCCAGAAACATCCCTGGAGCCTGTTCTCCGACTACTGGGAGTGGATGAGCCCCAGGGAAGACGAGCTGTGGCATACCAACGGCCGTATCAACGAGGTGTGGCAATCCGGGTTCGACGATCTGGAGCGGCGCCCCTATATCGCCCAGCGCTGGCCGGAGAACTTCGTGGAGATTCATCCGGACGACGCCACCGCCCGCGGCATCGAGTCGGGAGACTGGGTGCTGCTCTACTCGGACAGGGTGCCCTACCACGTACACACCATCAAGGGAGCAGGGGGTAGCGACTTCCAGTTCTCCGAGCTCATGAAGAGGGGCCACATAAAGCTGGGCAAAGGGGCAGCGAAGGCGGTAGCCATTGTCACGCCGGCGGTCAAGAAAGGGGTGATGTACTCCTATTTCCTGAATACCACCAAGGGGCAGACCAGCAACTCCCTGCAGGGGCGCGTGGTGGATAACATCAGCGGAAACTACAACTACAAGATGGGGGTGGCGAGGGTCAGGAAAGTGGGCGAGTCCAGTTACAAGAAGGAGTTCGTCCACATGTCATTCGCCCCGCGCAACATCGTCTGACAAGGGTTTGGCGACAGGAGGGCAAGGGGGCGCCATCGGTGGTAATGGCGCTCCCCTGCGGCTCTCTTCTCCGGAACAGGATGAAAACCACCGCTGCGCGGCGGCCAGCATGCCCGCCGCTGGTGGATTTCCCTCTCGCCCGCGCAAACGGGTGCCGCCCTTCGTGCTACATGGCTTGCCAGGCGGTCTATCCCCAATGGGGTACTGGTATTGGCGGCGCTTTTTGCTTACGCTTTCCATGTGGGGGGCGTAAAACCGGAGACGCAATGCGAGAGAGCCTGATTGATCCCTTTGGTCGGCGTATCGACTATCTGCGGGTTTCGGTGACCGATCGCTGCAACTACCGCTGCTTCTACTGCATTCCTCCAGGTGGAGTGGAGGCGGCGGCGCGTTCCGAGTTTCTCAGCTATGAAGAGCTGTCGCGGCTGATTGGCCTGTTCGCCGGGCTGGGGGTCAGCAAGGTCAGATTCACCGGTGGTGAGCCGCTCATCAGGCGCGACATGGTGGAACTGGTTCGGCAGGTGGCCGGGCTGCCCGGGGTCCGGGATCTGTCTCTTTCCACCAACGCCCACCTGCTGGAGCGGTTCGCCGGGGACCTGTACCGGGCCGGCATCCAGCGGGTCAATATCTCACTTGATACCCTGGATCACGCCACGTTTGCCAGGATTACCGGCGGTGGCGATCTGGAGCAGGTGCTGCGCGGGATCGACGCCGCCCTGCAGGCCGGCATGCAGCCGGTAAAGCTCAATATGGTGATCATGAAGGGGCTCAACGAGCACGAGATCGAACGGATGCTGGATTTCGCCCTTGGTCGGGGAGCGGATCTCAGGTTTATCGAAACCATGCCCGTTGGCCGCGCCGGGCGGCAGGGCAGCGCTGCGCACTACTATCCCGCCGACAAGGTTCTGGAGCGGATCCGGGACCACTGCGGGAAGGATCTGGTACCGGTCAAGGGGAGCCGGGGCGCTGGTCCGGCCAGCTACTACCAGATCGGTGGTGGGCCGGTGCGGATCGGGGTAATCAGCGCCATCTCACGCCATTTCTGCAAGGGGTGCAATCGCGTGCGCCTCACCGCCCGGGGCGATCTGGTGCTCTGTCTGGGGCAGGAGGACACCGTACCACTGGGCCACGGCCTGCGTGATGGATGGAACGACGAAGAGCTGGTTCAGAAGATTCGCGAGGCCATAGCCAGGAAACCGGAGCGGCACCAGTTTGGGGAGGGGGGAGATCAGGTGCGCTTCCGGGATATGTCCACTATCGGTGGTTAGATATGATGTCCAATGGATGAAGGATGAAGCCGCTACGCGGTGATTTACCACTTTGCCCACACCACTTGGTGAAGACCCCCTTTTCCCAACAGTGGCTCAGAAATAGAAGCGAACCATGGCCTCCAGGCGCTCCCGCTTACCAGCGCCGCCCGTCGCGTCGCTCCCCACAAAGGCTTTGGCAACCAGTGACACCTGTTTGTCCAAGGCGTATCCGGCCTGCAGGGAAGCGCTCCAGCTGGTCCGGATGTTGAAAATGTCGTGTTCGTAGCCGATTTCGGAGAGGATGCGCAAGCCGCGAACAGGTTCCCACAACATGCCTGCCCGGTTACCTATGGTCAGGGTGGTGCGATTCTCCCGCGCCTCGTCATCTATCAGGGAGCCTTCCAGGAAGACGTAACCGAGAGCTCCTGATGGTTCCGCGCGCCAGGCGAGTCCAGCGCCACCCAGCGCTTCAAACTCTGTTGGGAGATTCGGGGCCTGCTTTTGCCAGGCGAACCGCGTGCGCCAGGAGATTGGTTTGAAGAAATTGTCTCGAGGCTCCAGGGACTGGATGTCCAGCATTGTGAATGAGCGCAGAAAAGGTTCTTTCTCCTCTTCGCTCCACCCCAGGGTG
>DRMK01000184.1 GCA_011322575.1 Gammaproteobacteria bacterium | reverse complement strand
TCACCGGCGGCGCGAAGGTGTATGTTCTCTCCACCTTTACCCACCGTTCCAGCGAGATCGCCGACAAGACGATGATATTCACGCCGCAGACCGATCTCGCCATCGCCAACTGCATCGCCAACTACATCGTCAACGAGAAGAAGGCGGTAAACAAGGATTTCCTCAAGCATGTGAACTTCAAGCGGGGCACCTGGGATACCGGCTACGGCCTGCGGCCCGACCATCCGCTGCAAAAGGCGGCCAAGAACGTAAAGACCGCCAAGAAGATGTTCCCCGCGACCTTCGAGGAGTACGCCAAGCACATCTCCACCTACACCTTCGAGTACACCGCAAAGCTTACCGGGGTATCCGAGGCGGATCTCAAGACCCTGGCCGCGGTCTACGCGGATCCCGACAAGAAGGTGATGAGCTTCTGGACCATGGGGATGAATCAGCACACCCGCGGTGTCTGGATCAACCAGCTGGTGTACAACCTGCATCTCCTCACCGGCAAGATCTCCGAGCCCGGCAACTCACCGTTCTCCCTCACCGGCCAGCCCTCCGCCTGCGGCACCGCGCGCGAAGTGGGTACCTTCGCCCACCGGTTGCCCGGCGACCTGGTGGTATTCAAGGAGGAGCACCGCACCAAGGCAGAGGAGATCTGGGGCCTGCCGAAGGGACTGCTACCCGGCAAGGTGGGCACTCACGCGGTGAAGATGATGCGCAATCTGGAGGACAAGAAGGTAAACGTCCTCTGGGTAATGTGCGCCAACGCATTCCAGGACTATGCCAACCTGAACCACTGGCTCAAGGCCGCCCGGGATCCCGAAAACTTCGTGATCTGCTCGGATCCCTACCCCACCATGTCAGGCATGGCGGCCGATCTGATCCTGCCCACCGCCATGTGGATGGAGAAGGAGGGCGCCTACGGCAACTCCGAGAGGAGAACGCAGTTCTGGCGGCAACAGGTAAAACCCCCGGGCGAGGCAAAGTCGGATCTCTGGCAGCTGGTGGAGTTCTCCAAGCGCTTCAAGGTGGACGAAGTGTGGCCGGCGGACAAGGTGGCCGCGGCGGGAGCGAGCGGCAAGACCCTGTACGACATGCTGTTCGCCACCAAGGCAATCACCCAGTACCCGGTGCCGGATACCAGCGAATTCGCCAACGACGATGCCACCGACTTCGGATTCCACATCCACAAGGGCCTGTGGGAGGAGTACCGCAAGTTCAGCCGGATCAAGCATCACGACCTGGCGCCGTTCGATATGTATCACAAGGTGCGCGGACTGCGCTGGCCGGTGGTGAACGGCAAGGAGACCCAGTGGCGCTATCGCGAGGGATATGATCCGTTCGTCGAAAAGGGCAGCGGCATCCAGTTCTACGGCAAGCCGGACAAGAAGGCCCTCATCCTCATGTACCCCTACGAACCGCCGGCGGAGAGCCCGGACGATGAGTATGACATGTGGCTGGTCACCGGCCGCGTCCTCGAGCACTGGCACTCCGGCTCCATGACCATGCGGGTACCCGAGCTCTACCGGGCCTTCCCCAACGCCAAGATCTTCATGCACCCGAAAGATGCGAAGAAGCGGGGGCTGAAGCGCAACGACTTGGCAAAAGTGGTCACGCGGCGCGGCGAGATAACAGCCAGGGTCGAGACCAGAGGCAGGGACAAGCCGCCGCAGGGGCGCATCTTTGTTCCCTGGTTCGATGCCAACGTGCTCATCAACAAGTGCACCCTTGACGCCACGGATCCAATCTCCAAGCAGACGGACTACAAGAAGTGCGCCGCCAAGGTGATCAAGGTATAAGCGAAGGAGGCAACAGACATGAATACCGTAAAACTGATCTCGATAGCCGTGATTGTACTGTTCGCCACGACATCTGCCCTGGCTGACGCCGTCATGTCCATGCGCCAGACCGAGCAGCTGCTCGGTTCTTCCGTGGTCAAACCCGCCGCGGCCTATCCCTCTTCCAAACCCGGTGACAACAAGCTGCTGAAGCGGGCCTACGAAGGCGCACCCGCCCAGGTGCCGCACAAGATGGACGGCATGGTGATAACGGCGAAGCTGAAGAAGCACGGCTGCCTCAAGTGCCACGATCGGGCGAAGGCCAAGAAGAAGGACGCACCTGCCGCCCCGCCCTCCCACTACCGGGATCGCAACGGCAAGGAGCTGAAAACCATCAACATGCGCCGCCTCAACTGCACCCAGTGCCACGTGCCGCAGTCGAACGCGGAGCTGAGAGTGGAGAACAGCTTCAGGGGCACTCCGTTCGAGGGAACCTTGAAATAGGAGCATCCCGGCAAGGGGGAGGTGGAGCAGCCCCACCACCCTCTTGCCGGTATCCGTTGGCGGGGTAGCGCGCGTTGCGAGAGAAGAGTGGAAGAAGGAGGTTCCTGGCGCTATCGCTACGTACCGTAGCGGGTATAACCATCGGCAGCACCCTGTTCGGCATCTACCTCGACGGGGAGAAAGCGGGGGCTGCGCCGCTGAGGCCGCCCGGTTCCCTGCCGGAAGAGGAGTTCCTGGGCAGCTGCCTGAGGTGCGGCCTGTGCGCCAAGGATTGTCCCTACGATGCCATCAGGATGGCGACACCAGGCTCCGGTGTGGCTACCGGCACCCCCTACATCGAGCCGCGCAAGATCCCCTGCTACATGTGCGAGGACATCCCGTGTCTCCAGGCATGTCCGACCGGCGCCATGGACAAGGGGATGAAACATATCGAGCAGGCGCGGATGGGGCTCGCCGTTCTTCATGATCAGGAGACCTGTCTCGCCTATCTGGGGCAACGCTGCGAAGTCTGCTACCGGGCCTGTCCGTTGCTGGAGAGCGCCATGACCATCGAGTACCGGCCGCTCGGTCCCCAGGGCGCCCTGTTTTTGCCAACGGTTCACGCAGAAGCCTGTACCGGATGCGGTTTCTGCGAACATGTCTGCATCCTGGATGAACCTGCCATCAAGGTGTACGACATCTCAACGGTCAAGGGAGAGCGGGGCGCGCACTACCGCAAAGAGACGGGCGATGAAACGGTATAGATGGCTCTTGCTGAGGCGCACCTCCCAGCTACTCGTCCTGGCGCTGTTTCTTGCCGGACCATACTTTGACACCAAACAGCTCGAACCGCCCGCCGACGCCAGCGAAAGCCTCAACCTGTCACCCATCGGCGGGCCGGTAGCGGTTCAATCGGCCGAGCCGGCCGTATCCACCGGCCCGGGCTTGGGCGAGCTCGTGGAGGGCAGCCTCAACTCCGCGGATATCCTGGGCATCCTGCCCCTTACCGATCCCTTGCTGTTTCTACAGGGAACCATGGCGGCGGGGTGGACGGTCATGGGGAAAACGGCGGTCACGGGAGTTTTGGTGGTACTCCTTTTCTATCTCGCGGTAGGCGGGAGGGCATACTGCTCTTGGGTCTGCCCGGTCAACATGATTACCGATTTTGCCCATTGGCTACGAACCCGTACCGGCATCGGCCGCCACAAGGGAAGACTGTCGGGAAACGAGCGTTATCTCCTGCTGGCGATTGTGCTGGTGGCATCCCTGATCAGCGGCGTGATCGCCTTTGAGGTCATAAACCCGGTCTCCATCCTGCACCGCGGATTGCTATATGGACTGGGACTGGGGTGGGCGATACTGGCCGCCCTGTTTCTCTATGATCTCCTGGTGGAACCGCGTGGGTGGTGCTCCCATCTCTGCCCTATCGGGGCCTTCTACTCCCTGGTGGGCCGGTTCAGTCTGGTACGAGTCAGATTCCACGACGAAAGGTGCGACAGGTGCGGCGACTGCTTTCCGGTCTGCCCGGAACCACAGGTGCTGAAGCCATCCATCTCCGGAGGCGCGCCGAGGATCCTCTCCGGCAACTGCACCAACTGCGGCAACTGCATAGACATCTGCCACGCCGATGCGCTCGATTTTGCGACCCGATTTCGTGACAGCAGCCAACCAAAAAGGGAGACAACACCATGAAGACGATAGCGACCACCATATTGACCGGGTTACTGGCTCTCTCACTCGTCATCCCGCTGTCGGCCGGGGCCGGGGAGAGTATCGAGTACTCCATCGCCAGGGGCGGCCGTCTCTACGACAAATGGTTCGCGGAGAACGATTCCGACGCCCCCACCGATCCCCACCCCACATACGCCGCCAAGCGGAAGTACGACGGGAAACGGGGTGGAGACTGGCGCTGCAAGGAGTGCCACGGCTGGGACTACCTGGGCAAGGATGGCGCCTACGGCGAAGGCAAGCACAAAACCGGCTTCAGGGGTATTCGCAAGGCTGCCGGAATGGCGCCGGAAAAGATAGCCGCCCTGTTGCGGAACAAGGTTCATGGATATACCGACTCCATGCTGTCCGACAAGGAC
>DRMK01000183.1 GCA_011322575.1 Gammaproteobacteria bacterium | reverse complement strand
GGCGACTACTCTCCACCCCCTGCCACGAACCCGTGCGCGGATAACTTCAGCATCCCAGTTACGCGCCAAGGCCTCCTCCAGCGCCCGGGCCAGGTCATCCGGATCCCCTGGCTCGGCGAGCACCCCGAGGGATGGGCTGGTTACTATCTCGGGAACTCCTCCTACGCGCGTGGCCACCACCGGTTTACCACAGGCAAAGGACTCCATGAGGACATTGGGCCACCCCTCGTTGGTACTGGGCAGCACCACCAGATCGGCAGCATTGATCCAGAGCGGGATCTCATCGTGCGGTTTTTCTCCCACTAACGATACACGCCCTGACTGTTCCAGCCTCTCCACTGTCCTCTGCAATCTTTCCCTCTCGATACCGTCACCAACAATCACCAACCTTCTATGACTCCCCTCCAGGCGCGCAAAGGCACGAATCAGAATCTCCACCCCCTTTACCGGCTCCAGGCGCGCGACACAGAGCACAATCTGCAGATTTTCTCCCAGCCGCAGCGCCGCGCGCATCTCGCCCCGGTCGCGTGGATAGAAGTGTCCCTCTTCGATACCGTTGGGAATCACCGTCACATGCCGCTCTGAAACCTTGAGCCCATCAACGATCTCCCTTTTCATGGCTTCGCTGACGGACAACACCCGATCACTGTTTCGCAGCGCCCAACCAATCAAGAATCGTCTGACGGGGGAGCGGGCAAGCCTGTTGATGTCGCTACCACGGCACCCAATTACTACTGGCAATCCAAAACATTTCGCCAACAAGACGTTTGCAAATCCGTCTGGAAAGGCCCAGAACCCCAACAAGAGCTCGGGCCTCCTAACCCTGACCAGGCGGCGATAGAAGCAGAACACCGAGATGAACAGGCATGGACCATGTAGAAACCGGAGCAACTTCGGAATGATAAAAAAACGGGGGTGATGTACGGTCAGGCCATCTATCACATCCTTGGGAGGAATCCTGGCAAAGTAGTCCCGCTTGCTATCTTTCAGGAAAGGCGGGAAATATGGGACAGGGACCACGACGGTCAAATCGCACTGGCGCGCCAGCTCCAGAGCCTGCTTCTTGATGTACACACCACGGTTTGTATCGAAACGGTTTGGGAAAATAATGGTGGACAAGAGGACTCTGTTCACGGGAGAGGCACTGCTACAAGGTTGACACCGGATCTATTCCGAAAAGACACATATGTTGTACACCCTCCCCGGGAACTGCTCGAAGAACGGACGCTCGGGATCGATCTCCCTGTCAGGATCCTCCGCCACGAATCTGCTGCATGGCCGAATGGTTTCAAGAAAGGAGACCACCTTCAGTGGATCGATGCCGGTACGCCGCACCTGCTCACGGTGGGCCTCAAAAACCACTACAAATCGATCGCAGGAAGAGAGCACATCCCGAGCGCCATTTACCACTGCCAACTCCCCCCCTTCCACATCGATCTTCATGAGAATTCGATATCCCTGGGGCAGATCCAGATCGTCGATCCTCACCACCTGGATGCCTCCCTCGTCGGACGGGACGATGAACGCAGCATGATCATCACTGTCATGAGGAGGATAGCGCAGCTCTCCCATGCCGTTGAAATCGGCAACCGCCATATTTCTCGCTTCCGAATACACGGGCAGCAGTTTCAGGTTGCTCTGCAGAAGCGGGAAGGAGCGGGAGTTAGGTTCAAAGGCGATAAGCCTCTTGATACGGGCACAGGCGGAGACCATGTGGGCACTGAACAGTCCAATGTCTGCACCGCAATCCAGCAGCAGCACCGGCCGGTCCGACTCCATTATCCGTGGTGCGAGCAGCCTGAACAGGGAGGATTCGTAGGTAAGGATGTTTCCCAGCCGGTAGGATTCGCTATCTGCGGGAATGTCGATCCTGACGCCGTTGGGCAGCCTGAATCGAACCAGGTAGTTCAACCATCCTCTCGCCCGGGCCATCTCCTCCAGCCGATAGCCACCTCTAATCCCTTTCTGCTGCATGAACAGCGCCAAGCGCAGGATCGGCGGAATGGAGTCTGTTGCTTTATAACGAACGCCGCCGTCAGACACTGTTACCCTCCTTGGAAAATCAGTAACCCCGCAATCCTTGGCCGCCAACATCGATGTCGGGACGACTATTCCATATGATACACGACTTCCAGCCCGAATATTTCACCCACTTGTTAAAATTCCGCCGCAAATCACTTGAACCTGGAATATAAGCAAATCGCGAGGTATCACCAGGTACCGCGGAGCGCGCCCTTGTGCCCTTGTTGCCGCCCAGGCCTGAGCTACTCCTTTACCCGCAAGGGGCGTAACGGTGAGCTGTACCAACCGGAAACCTTGTCATCGCGAAACTCGATATACGATGGGCCATAGTCCCAACGGGTCGCACTCTTGAACAGCGGCTCCCCCTGGATATGGAAAACCTCGGCAGGACTGGATCCGATCTCGATATACCCACGCTCGATAGGCGGCGAGCCGGAGGTGGCGTTGAGCGGAGAGTCCGCATGGTTGAGCCATCCGGCAACACGTCCATTCCTGAAATAGACGACGGACTTGCCGTAGTGCCATTCATTACCCTCGACATACGCTGGTTCTCCCTGCACCATGCGGACCACCTCAGGGAGATCACCGAACCCGAACAGCTCAGGCCGTGAACGGACATTCACTGCCCCGCTGTTAATACTGACACCTCCGGGCAGCGTTGACTCCTGCCTGGCCCCGAGGGAGCCGGAACCGCTCCCGCTCACCAGCAGCCAGATTACGGACGCAACCGGCACGGCCATGAGAAGCAGCATCCACAGGCCGGATCCGCCCCCGACCGGATCGTGCTCCCGCTGCCCCCTGAAGCGTGCGCCCCACTCCTCCGGTTCGGGCACGCCGGGGTAACGCAGCTTGGGTCGCATACGCAAAGGCATACACCCCTGTTTCCGATAATAGTCGGCCAGGGTGCGCATGGCTAAATTGAGCGCCCGCTGCCTCTTCTCGGCGTCCGCCTTGGCCCCGGCATCGTGCTGGAATCGATCGGGGTGACATCTTTGCGACAACAGCTTGTAGTGACGGCGCGCCTGTTCCCAGTTACATCCCGGTTTCAAGCCCAGGATCTTGTAGCAGCGGATGAAATCAGGTCTGCTCCCGTGCCGCATATCCCACCAATATCATGACAGCTCAGCGAATCGCAGAACCCCGCTGACCGCCCTACAACTCTTGATAAAAAGCGCAAGCTCTCGAATGACCGCGCCCCTGTTTCTGTACCAAACAACCCTTGAGCACCCTGCTCGCTGCAAATGGCCATTCCCGGACCCGGATACGGCAGACCTCAGGAACAAATCAGGGAATTACCTGCCCTACGTTCCTCGGTGGGAGCAACTCCCTACGGGAGGAGAGTCCACCAGTTTCAGTAACGGTAGCCTATGGCTGCCGATACCACCAGCTCATCGTAGTCCTGTCCGTCTGCGCTGCTGTCCCTTATCTCCCTGTCCACACGCAAACTATAGTAAATGCTGGAGCTGCGCTGCAGATGCAGCCCCCAAAAAGGCACGACGGTGCTGTCCTTCCGGCCATCCCGCTCATACTCCGTTCCCGTAAACAGGACTCCCAGCTCACTACTTATACCGCCAGCAAAGCCCCTGCTCCATATCATACTGGCATTGAGCAGATCCTGGTCCATATCGCGGCTGTTTACATATATCTGTTTCTGATAGTTTACAATTGCCTCCAGGTTCGAGCGCGCCCATTCTATACGGTAACTCAACCCCAGTTCATTGTTCTCATACACCTGTGAAGATATGTTCCTGCCCAATGCGGTAAACCTTCCGCGAACAGCCGGTGTAGCGGAGACCGTTCCCAGCGCGGACTGCGCCGCATCGGAAAGGCCATGAACCAGGACCAACCTGATACGGCTTGCAGACGATATCACGCGATTCCATACCAATCCCAAACGGGACGTATATCTCTCCCCCTCTTCATCGAAACTTGCGGCAACCCCGCCCAACTCCAGGCGAAACCCGGAACCGCTGCGGCGCCGCTCCCACGCCAGAAAGAGATCCGCCTGCTGGAAATCATCTGCGTAGCTGAGAGCATAATCGGTGCTGGTCAAGGTAAGATTGGCCGACAGATCGGTAACGATGGAACGCTGCTGAATCAGGCTGGTGGCCAGATACCAGCGATTGCTCTGGTACTCCTTGGTCACCTCCGCATAGGAGCTTATGAAACGCAGATCGGCAGTTACCCTGTTGGAGCCTTCCAGACGGTAACTGAGGCTGGGCCCTGTGGCAAATACATTGGTCTGCTGGATGTTTCCTGGAGTCCACGCCTGGCGGTAGAAAACCGGCTCCACCGTAGCCCGGTCCTCCACCACCCAGAAAAGCCGGTTGCGCACCAGCGCCCATCTCAGATCCGCATCCAGAGCCGTCCGGGTTTCATCCTGGAACAGACCGCTGCGGTAGGAGAAATGCTCCACGCTCGCCGTTACACTGCCCTCCAGAACGCTGCTGCGTTCCTGGTAGCCCAGCTCCAGCGTCACTCCATTTATGTAATCCTCAATTTCGTTGTCTGCCGCACGAGTAATGTTGCTGGAGTATGACGGACTATATTCGATGGCATAACGCCACTCCGCCCCGGCAGCAACGGAAGGTGCAACGAGCGCCATCGCCGCCATGACACCGAGTATGCGAAACATCATTCCGATACTGCCGTACTGACCTATTTCCCCTCGGAAAAGACCACTCCGGCCAGTTTCTCCCTGCCAATTTCAGCCGCCCCCTCGGCAACCTGTCTGCGCGTCGATTTGCCGTAGCCGACACATAGAATCACCGTATCGCTCATCCCGGCCAGAACCTTGGCGTCGGGCGACTCCGTCACCGATGGCGCATCGATCAAGACGAAGCGCTCCGGGTAGCGGGAACGCACCTCGTCAAGGAAAAGCTCCATATGCACAGAGGTAAAATAGTCGGATGCGGACTCCTGCCGCCTGCCGGCGGGAACCAGCCTCAGACGGGGGATGCCGGTGGGATATATGAGCTGCTCTATGGCTACCTCATTGGGTTTTTCAATGTAGTCGGTGAGACCAAACTGGTAGTTGACATCCAGCACCTGATGTAAAGAGGGATTGTTGATATTGCAATCCACCAGCAGGGCTGTCTTGGTGTTGTCCAGTGCGATTGCCGCTGCCAGATTGGATATCACGAAGCTGGCGCCGCTCTCCGGTGCAATCGGGGAGACCATCACCACGAACCCCTCACCGTTATTCATGTCGAAAAGCTTGGTCCGCAGTCCGCGGAACCTGTCCAGTACCTCGCGATCTGCCATCTCGGGGTAGATGATCTTGCTGGCACGGAGCTGCTCAGGAGTCTTGAGATGTGGCTCGTGCATCCGGC
>DRMK01000182.1 GCA_011322575.1 Gammaproteobacteria bacterium | reverse complement strand
GGTTGCGGATCTCGAACTTGTAGAGCATGCCCGGCTCCAGCCCGGGGATGAAAAGCTCCCATACCCCGCTGGACCCATGTACCGTCATGGGGTGGCGACGCCCGTCCCAGCGGTTGAACTCTCCCACCACGCTGACCCGCTCGGCGTTCGGCGCCCAGGTGGCGAACCGCACCCCCTTGACCCCCTCCAGCTCCACCGGGTGGGCGCCGAGGATATTGTAGATGTGCCAGTGCCTTCCCTCACCGAACAGGTGCAGATCGAACTCCGCGATCTGCGGGCCGAACTGATAGGGATCTATGGTGTGGTGCGTTTCACCCGAAGCGTTGCGCCAGACGAGGTGGTAGGGTTTCTCCACCGTACCGGCAGGGCCGCTCCATTGGAACAGATCGCTGTTGGCAACACGCTCCATCTGCGCTCCCCGCTCCCCGATCCGCACGCTTGCCGCTTCCGGCAGAAAGGCGCGGATGATCTCCTTGCCGCCGCTGGTGTGGCGTCCCAGGACCGAGAAGGGATCGTGATGGCGCGCCTCGATGATCTTTATCAGCTCCGGCGCCAGTGCTATGGTATCGTCTGAGTGTCGGGATTGATCCACCATTGGGTCCTCGATTTATGACGGCGCTAAGGTTAACACGGATTTGGCCGATGCTGTATCAGGGAGCGAAGGTTACCGGTTATTGCAACAAAACAGGGAGATTGCTCAGTGCAGTTCAACCGCCAGTCACGATTCGTCAGCCGTCTTACCAGTAACACGCTTGCGCTGATCCTCGCCGGGGGGAGGGGTTCGCGGCTGAAACACCTCACAATGTGGCGGGCCAAACCGGCGGTGCCGTTCGCCGGCAAGTTTCGCATCATAGACTTTCCACTCTCCAACTGCATCAATTCGGGGATCCGGCGCATCGGGGTACTTACCCAGTACAAAGCGCACTCTCTCATACGCCATATCCGTCAGGGGTGGGGGTCGCTGCGCGGCGATTTTGGCGAGTTCGTGGAGCTGTTGCCGGCGCAGCAGCGCATCGAGGCCTCCTGGTATGCCGGCACCGCGGATGCGGTGTACCAGAATCTGGATATCATCCGCCGCCACAATCCGGACTATGTGCTGATTCTGGCGGGGGATCACATCTACAAAATGGACTACGGTCCCATGCTCGCGCTGCATGTGGAGCGGGAGGCGGACATCACGGTGGGCTGCATAGAGGTGCCGCTGGAGGAGGCGAGCGCCTTCGGCGTCATGGGGGTGGACGACGAAAGCCGCATCACCAGCTTCGAGGAGAAACCGGAGAATCCGGTCCCCAAACCGGGCTCGGAAGACAGGGCGCTGGTATCCATGGGGATCTACATCTTCAATACCGAGTTCCTGTTCGAGCAGCTGATCAAGGATGCGGATACCACCGGCTCCAGCCGCGATTTCGGCAAGGACATCATACCTGGTCTGCTTGGCAAGTACCGGGTGTTTGCCTATCCGTTCGCCGACTCCTCCACCGGCGAACAGGCCTACTGGCGCGACGTGGGAACGGTGGACAGCTACTGGAAGGCGAACCTGGAGCTGATCAGCGTCACCCCGGAGCTGAACCTGTACGATCAGGACTGGCCCATCTGGACCTACCAGCGCCAGGTTCCACCGGCCAAGTTCGTGTTCGATGACGACGATCGGCGCGGCATGGCGGTGGACTCCATTACCTCCGGTGGGTGTATCATCTCCGGCGCCACCGTGCGTCGTTCCCTGCTGTTCTCCAACGTGGTGGTGGAGTCCTGGTCCTATATCGAGGATTCGGTGATCCTGCCCGATGTGACCATCGGGCAGAACTGCCGGATCCGCAAGGCCATCATCGACAAGAAGTGCGAGATCCCCTCCGGGATGGTGATCGGGGAGGATCGCGCGGAGGACGAGAAGCGTTTCTACGTGAGCGAAGGGGGGGTGGTGCTGGTGATACCGGAGATGCTTGGGCAGCAGGTGCACCATGTGCGCTGAGCGGGCATGAGCATAACGGACGAGCGCCGCGCAGGGATCCTGCTGCACATCACCTCGCTGCCGGGAGGCATGGGGAACGGGGATCTGGGTCCGGAGGCCCACCGCTTCGTGGAGTTTCTGTCCGCCAGCGCCATCTCCGTCTGGCAGGTTCTGCCGCTGGGGCCGACCCACGGGGACGGCTCGCCCTACCAGTGCCTGTCGGTGCATGCCGGTAATCCTCTCCTGATCAGCCTGGAGTGGCTGCAAGAGCGGGGATGGCTCGATCTCCCGCCGCGGGAGGCGCGGGAGTCGGACGGCGGCTACCGGCTCCGTTGTCTGGAGCGAGCCTGGGAGGAGTTCCAGCGCAACGCCCCGGAGCAGGAGCGCCGGGAGCTGCAGGAGTTCATCGCCCGCCATGCCGGCTGGCTGGACGATTTCTCCCTCTATATGGCTCTGCGCCAGGAGCTGGATGAGCAGGCGTGGCCCCGCTGGCCGGAGGAGCTGCGCGACCGGCAGCCACAGGCTCTGGAGGGGGCGCGCCACCGCTTGCGGGAGGTGATGGATTCGGTCCGCTTCCAGCAGTATCTGTTCTTTCGGCAGTGGCACGAGCTGCGCGAGCACGCCCGGCGACACGGGGTGCTGCTGTTCGGGGACATGCCCATCTTCGTGGCCCACGACAGCGCCGAGGTGTGGGCGCACCGGGAGTACTTCAGCGTGGACGAGAGCGGGGCTGCCCAGAGCGTGGCCGGCGTGCCGCCCGACTACTTCTCCGCCACCGGACAACTGTGGGGAAACCCGCTCTACCGCTGGGAGCGGATGCAGGAGGATGGGTTCAGCTGGTGGATCGGGCGCATGCGCACCCAGCTGGAGCTGTTCGACTTCGTGCGCATCGATCACTTCCGCGGTTTCGAGGCCTGCTGGGAGATTCCGGGGGGCGCCGAGACCGCCGTGGAGGGGCGCTGGGTGAAGGCGCCGGGTGAGGAGCTGCTGGGGGCGCTGCATGAGGCGTTCCACGCCCTGCCGCTGGTGGCGGAGGATCTGGGGGTGATTACCCCGGAGGTGGAGGCGTTGCGCAGGCGGTTCGGACTGCCCGGCATGAAGATCCTGCAGTTCGCGTTCAGCGGGGAGTCCAGCAACCCCTATCTGCCGCACAACCATGAGCGGGGATCGGTGGTCTACACCGGCACCCATGACAACGACACTACCCTGGGATGGTATGGCGCGCTGGATGAGGCGCAGCGTAGCCACGTCTCCGCCTATCTGGGCTACCCGGGCGAGGAGATGCCCTGGCCCCTGATTCGCGCCGCGCTGGCGTCGGTGGCCTGCCTCGCCATGCTGCCGCTGCAGGATGTGCTGGAGCTGGGCAGCGAACACCGCATGAACACCCCCGGGACCATCCAGGGCAACTGGAGCTGGCGTTTCAGCTGGGATCAGGTGGCCACCGATCTACCCGGCCGCCTGGCGGACATGGTGCATCTCTACGGTCGAGGATAAGTGGTGGGGAGAAGGAGGCGTAACCGGGTCCAGAGTATGCGCAGGATACGGGTGCTGCCGCGGCGCAGGGAGGTTGACGGCCAGCGCCGGCCGCTCCCCGCCGTGTCGTACCGCCCCCCCCGCCAGCAGCTCTCGGTCATCGTTTCCGCGCTGAACGACTCAATCCGCATCGTACCAACCCTGCTCACCCTGCAACCCCTGCGGGCCGAAGGGCACGAGGTGGTTCTGGTGGACGGGGGCAGCTCTGACGATACCGTGGAGCTGGCGCGGGAGCTGGTGGATCAGGTGATCGAGGGTCCTCCCGAAGGGCGGCGGCGGATGAACCTGGGGGCGCGGCGCGCCTGGGGAGAGACGCTGCTGTTTCTGCGCCCCGGCTGTCTGCTGCCGGACGGCGCAGATCGGCAGATCTTCTCCGCCCTGGAGGGCGGGGAGTGGGGCTGCTTCCGCGTGCGCGCTGCGGGAAACGGGCCGCTGCTGCGGATCGTGGAGAGCCTGGCGGGGTGGGGAGCCAGGATGGTCGGTGCTCCTCCGCCGGAGGATGGCCTGTTCCTGCGGCGCGGGCTGTACGAGCGCATGGGGGGATTTCCCGAGCCGCCCGATGCAGGGCCGGCACCCATCGGCCGCCGTCTCAGGCGGGTCGGCCGCCCGGTATTTCCATGTGGGGCGCTGTTGACCACCGGTGAAACGGCGGCCAGGTAGCGGCGGCCGGGGCCCCGCCGGGCGATGGCTCTCTCCCTCTGCAGTGGAGCGGGGCTGGATTGGAGTCGCGCTGGCTGTTCTACTGGGTTCCGGTGCCACGGTTGCGTGGAGCGGCGAAGATGTCTTGCCTCCGTACCCTTCGACCATTACGGTCGGGCTGCTTGGCGATGACAGCGGCCAGAGGGATTTCAATATGGGCCTCGATCTGCCGCTCCCCAGGGGTTTTCGGCTGCAGCTCGGGGGAGGCATCACCAGCGGTGGAGTGAATATGGAGGATACCGCTTCGCTGCTCGTTGGAGTGGACTCCGACCCCGGCAGGGATTTCGTCGCCGGGATCAGGTACCGGCTGAGGGAGCAGGAGAACGCGTTCCGTATCGAGACCGCAGCGGCGGATTTCACCCTGTTTCTGCGCGAGTGGATGATCTTTTTCGCCCCGCGGCTACGGTATATCACCCTGTACACCAGCGAACCGGTACGCCGCCGGCGGGGTGTTGGAGAGCTGGAGCTGGAGAGCCAGGGGATGGAGTTCGGGGCGGGTTACCTGGGCCTTGCCAACTGGGGGATCACGGTCAGCTACCGGTTCGACGACTACAGCAGGGATCTCTCACGTATGGCGCGCTACCCCCGGCTCGCGGAGCTGCTGCTCTCCCAGGGTTCCCTGAATCTCGCGTGGGGGCTCGACAGGAGCCAGCTCCGGATCGATGCCAGCTACTATTTCGAGCGGCTGCCGCTTGTGCTGGGGATCGGTGCGGGCCGGAACAGTTCGGCCATCGACGGCAGCAACTACGACACCGCTTCACTGCAAGCCAGGTGGGACGAGGGAGGCTCATGGGGAGTGGAGCTGGAAGGCGGCAGCACCCGCTCGGAGGGTGGCTACCGGAGCCTCTTTCTCGCCACCATCGTGAGCTACCGCTGGTAGTGGCAGGAGAGGATCGCCGCGGCGGTCATCCAGCCTGCTCAGGGGGCCTTGCAGGCGCTGCCCCCCCCGATCTTCCCGGTGGCCAGGTCCGTAAGGCCCAGGATGATGGAATCACCCTCGATGCGCCCCAGAAACTGCTTGCCGGCGGCCTGGAACCCGAAATTGTCGTCGATTATGTCGGTTTCGGGAATGGTGAAATCGCTGTTTTCCAGATAGATATACCCCTTGCCGGATACGACGCCATCGCCGACAGCCAGCCGGATGATCCCTACATCCGCGGTCTCGAACTTGTCGTTGTGCGTGCCGCTGCTTAGCTCCAGCGTGCCCTGGTAGATTTCATCACCGGTTCCCGGCGTCAGCGCCAGCAGCTTGCGGTTGCCGGTAAGCGTAGTAATTTGGGGTGGAGAGCCACTCTCCCAGCTGCCGGTCACCATTCCTGAGGAGTGGATGGCTCCCTCCCAGCGGACCTCGGGCTGGCTCGCATCAACAGAATAGTAGTCGGCCCAGAAGGAGCTTCTGCTATCCGGATTGAGCATGCCATCCAGCCTGAATGTGTTGGCATTGGCATCCCTGCCTACTCCGCTGATGTTGCCCTCATCATCCACGGTGAGCATCCAGCTGCCCTGGCCGGAACCCCCGGAAAAAGTCCCGGTGAATCCGCCGCTGTATGCGCAGAAGATGGTCTGTTCCAGATGGCGTGCAGCATCCGCGGCGCTTTGCATGGTTATGGTTCTGCCGTCCGCGCTGCCGGCACTGGTAAGAATGGGCGCGGCCCTGTCGTCGAAGTCGTCCGCCGAGAAATCCAGCCCGTCCCACTCCCCGGCCGCGGCCCTTACCGCGTCTGATATGGTGATGCCGTTGGCGGGATCACCATCCTGGTCCAGCGCCTGAAGGAAGCGGGTGATATTGCGCACCGCGGGGGTGGCGGTGGTGCCATCATCCACCAGGTTGACCGGCGTTATGATCTCCTGGGCATCTGTCTCCCCCAAAAGCACGCCTCCGATTGAGAAGCTGATCGACTCTCCGCTCCGGTAGCTGAACCGCCCACTGGCGTCGGTGGTTCCTTCGCTGGTGGCCGTTTTGTAATCCAGGTTGGCCACCGCGCTGTCCAGGAACTGCCCGCTGTAAACCTCCTTTTCACCGGGCCCGAATAGAGGGAGGTCACTTCCGTCGCAACCGCCGACCAGCGCCAGAAAGATTACCGGCAGCGGCCCAACGGCTAGCCGTCTGATTGTATGCATACAGATGAGGTTCTCCACGCTGTGGCCCATGGGCCACAGGGCGTTGTGGTTGTTTGTAAATTGGTAATGTATATTATAGCGCAGCGGAAGGAAGCCGGTCTTGCCCTGTTGTAACGATTGTGTTTCCACCCGCAGACCGAGAATTCCATCAATCAGAAATTAGGAGTAGCGACTAGATGAAAAGGAGCATCGTACGGATACTACCAGCGCTGGCCGTGGCTGCGGGATTTGCCACGCCGGTGAGCGCTGATTTCGACAGCCGGACCTATTTCGTGCCCGCCATATCGTATGTGGGGGCAGATACGGATCGGGCGCTGCCTGGTGCTGACATGGAGGATGGCGGCATGGGCCTGCAGCTGGGCCTGGGCAAGGCGCTGAACGAGCGCTGGAATCTCGAATTCAGCCTGGTGGGGGACATTCTCGAGCGGGTATCGGGAGATGACAAGTTCGAGCAGGCGGGGCTGCTGGTGGACGGGCTGTTCTTTTTCAGCCGCAATCCCGGGTTCGCCCCCTATGCGGTGATAGGCGCCGGCGCGCTGAATACCGAGTATGCAGG
>DRMK01000181.1 GCA_011322575.1 Gammaproteobacteria bacterium | reverse complement strand
GTGCGCGGTTTCAGACGAAGACCTCCAGATACCACTTTGGCTTGATGCGGCCAAAGTCCCTGCGCAGGTTGTTCTTGAGGGATCTGCTGGAGTCCAGCACGTAGCGGCTTCCGGCCTCCCGCACGAAGACGGCCCAGTGCCAGCATGGCCTGCCGTCCCGCACGTGCCACTTGGTGGCGAGCAGGGCGCAGTCCGGCAGGGTGTCCCAGCCGCTGAAAGGGAGCTGCCGCTCTCCGGTCGCCACTCCCAGCTCGGCGAGCAGCCTGCGGATCTGATCCGTTCCCGACCAGAGGAGCGGATCGTCCGCGTGGATGCCGAGAGCGCCGGCCACCCTGCGGGCCTCCCGGTAGCTGAGACCGGTAATGGCCGCGGCGCTCGCTATGGCGCAACCGGTGTTCTCCTCCTGTACGACCGGTTTCATGACCGCATCCGGCATCAGGGGGTGATCTCCAGCGCCACCTCCCTGGCGCTCCCTCCCTCCAGCCGGTAGCCGCGCATCTCCAGAACCCCCTCGGTACCCAGCGAGACGATCAGGTAGAGAGCCTCCGGATACTCCGCCTCGCGCAGGTCGGTGGCGGAGGGGGCGGCCGGCCCGTGGGGGTGGGAGTGGTAGATGGCGAACAGCTGCTCCCCCCCCTGGCGAATGCGGCGCATGGCATCCACCAGGCCCTCGGGATCCATCCGGAACAGCTTGCCGGGCTGTTTCGCTACGTTGGCGACCGGGTGGATCCTCTCCGGCCTGCCGCCGCGGCTGGACACCAGGCCGCACACCTCCGCCTGCGGCGAGCGTTGCGCTTCCCCCAGCAGCCGGTTTACCAGGGTGCGGGGCAGGGATACGGGCTGTTCGGTTCTCTGGCTCATGATGCGGACTCCTTGCAGACGGGACATTCGGGATCGCGCTGCAGCCGGACGGTGCGGAACTCGCTGTTCAGCAGATCCACCAGCAGCAGGCGGCCGGCCAGGGTGGTCTCCATGCCAAGCAGCGCCTTGATGGCCTCGGCGGCCTGTAGGCTGCCGATGACCCCCACCAGCGGGGCCAGCACGCCGCTTTCGCTACAGCTCTCCTGCAGCTCTCCACCGTCCCGGTAGAGGCAGCGGTAGCAGGGGGCGCCGGCGCCGTCGTTGGGAAACAGGGTCACCTGTCCCTCCATGCGGATGGCAGCGCCGGACACCAGCGGAGTGGCGGCGCGCACGCAGGCCTCGTTGAGGCTATGGCGGGTGGCGAAGTTGTCGGATGCGTCGATCACCAGGTCTGCCGCCCGGATCTGCTCCCCCAGCTCCGGCCCCTCCAGGCGATGGCCGATGGACGTGACTCTTGTTTCCGGGTTGAGCCGCCGCAGCGTGTCCCTGGCGGACTCCACCTTGGGGCGTCCCAGATCCCCGCTGTCGTGGATGATCTGGCGCTGCAGGTTGGAGAGCTCCACCCGGTCGAAGTCGCTGATCACCAGATGCCCCACGCCCGACGCCGCCAGATACATGGCCGCCGGGGCGCCCAGTCCTCCCATGCCGATGAGCAGGACGCGGGACTCCAGCAGCCTCATCTGCCCCTCGGCATCGATCCGGGGGAGCATGAGGTGGCGGCTGTAGCGCAACAGCTGTTGGTCGTCCATGGCCCGGGATTATACCGCCAGTCGAGCGGCGCTGACACGGTGGCGCCCGGCCAGATCGTCATGGCGGGACAGCTCGTGGTAGCCGGAGCGGCGCAGCAGCCGGGCCACCTTCTCTCCCTGGTCGAAACCGTGCTCCAGCAGCAGCCAGCCGCCGGGATTGAGATGTGCGGCGGCGCCGCTGATCAGGGTGCGGATGGCATCCAGGCCATCGGGCCCGGCGGCCAGCGCGCTGCGCGGCTCGAAGCGCAGATCCCCCTGTCGCAGGTGGGGGTCGTCCTGGGCCACGTAAGGGGGGTTGGAGAGGATCAGATCGAAGCGCTCTCCCCGTAACGCCTCGTACCAGTCGCCGCACCGGAAGGAGATCCCCTCGATGCCCAGGATCGCGGCGTTGCGCCGGGCGGTGGCCAGCGCCTCTTCGCTGCGGTCGGTGGCCACCATCCGGCAGCGGGGGCGTTCCCTGGCCACGGCGAGTGCGACGGCCCCGCTGCCGGTGCCCAGATCGGCGATGTCCCGCGTCTCCGCCTCCGGAATCCGCTCCAACGCCTGCTCCACCAGCAGCTCGGTCTCCGGTCGCGGGATCAGGGTGGCGGGGTTGACCTCCAGGGGCAGCGACCAGAACTCGCAGCGGCCGGTGAGGTAGGCGATCGGGACCCCGCAAAGACGCCTCTCCAGCAGTTGCTGGAACCGCTCCTGCGCCGCCTCGCCGAGGGGTTTCTCCGGCCAGGTGTGGAGCCAGGCGCGGGGGCGGCCCAGGATGTGGGCCAGCAGCAGCTCGGCATCCAGCCGGGCGGTCTCATGCAGGGGGGCGAGCCGTGCCTGCGCCCGGCGCAGGCTCTCCGCGATGGTGGCTTCGTTCACTGCTCCCCGGCCAGGGCCGCCAGCTGATCGGCCTGGTATTCGGCGATGAGGGGCTCGATGATCTGGTCCAGTTCGCCCTCCATCACCTCATCCAGCTTGTAGAGGGTGAGGTTGATGCGGTGGTCGGTGACCCGCCCCTGGGGGAAGTTGTAGGTGCGGATGCGCTCCGAGCGATCACCGCTGCCCACCTGCAGGCGGCGTGATTCGGCCCGCTCGGCGGCCTGTTTCTCCTGTTCCGCGGCGAGCAGCCGCGCCTGCAGCAGGGCCATCGCCCGGGCGCGGTTCTTGTGCTGGGAGCGCTCGTCCTGGCACTCCACCACGATGCC
>DRMK01000180.1 GCA_011322575.1 Gammaproteobacteria bacterium | reverse complement strand
CATGGTATAGACGCACAGGACGTGATCGCCTCCGGCGATCAGATCCTCCTCTTTCAGGCTCAGGTCTGCGTAACGGTTGGATTGATCCATTGTGGTTGCCTCCCGGAATGGTAAAGAAAATCTGTGAAGGCCACGGCTGGCGGGCCCTCCCCGCAAAACACCCGAGGAATATAATCCATGCGAGACATAAATAACACTAAGATATTCTGATTATTATCATAATAATTAACTTATGGTATATTGAGCCAATGCACTTCACCCTGCGCCAACTCAAGGTCTTCCACACCGCGGCCCGCCACCTGAGCTTCACCCGCGCTGCCGAGGAGCTGCACCTGACCCAACCGGCGGTATCCATGCAGATCAAGCAGCTGGAGAACAGCGCCGAGCTGCCGCTGTTCGAGCAGCTGGGAAAGAAGATCTACCTGACCGCTGCCGGAAAGGAGCTGTTCGACTACGCCCGCAATATACTCCTGCAGCTGGAGGAGATGGAGCAGGTGCTGGAGCAGATGCGGGGGGTCCGTGCCGGGCGGCTCGACATATCGGTCGCCACCACCGCCAACTATTTTGCAACCTGGCTGCTGGCCGAATTCAGTCAGAACCACCCCGATGTCACCATCAAGCTGGATGTCACCAATCGCGCCGGACTGCTGCAGCAGCTGGAGCACAACGACAAGGATCTGGTCATAATGGGGCGTCCTCCGGAACAGAGGGATCTGGTTGCCGAACCGTTCATGGATAACCCGCTGGTGATCATCGCGGCACCCGGCCACCCCCTGTGCGGAGAAGAAAGGATCCCGTTGCAGCGGCTGCAGGGGGAGACCTTCGTAGTGCGGGAGCAGGCCTCCGGAACCCGCAGCGCCATGGAGCGCTTCTTCTCCACGCGGGACATCACTCTCAATACCGGGATGGAGATGACCAGTAATGAGGCCATCAAGCAGGCCGTGGAGGCCGGGCTGGGCCTCGGCATAGTCTCGGTTCATACGGTAAAGCGGGAGCTGGAGGCGGGACATCTGGTCACGCTGAACGCCGAGGAGTTTCCCATCCTGCGCCACTGGTATGTGGTATACCGGCGCGGCAAGCGCCTCTCCCCCGCCGCCCGGAGATTTCGGGAGTTTGTTCTGCGGCGTGCGGATCATTCACAGTACGGTACGATGGATCTCACCTGAGTTGCATTCCGGTTGCTTGAACGCTCGCCGCAGGCAAAAGAGTGCTATAGTGACCTTTATGGGTATTTGACCCTACTGTTTCACCCGGGATCGCCGTCCAGCGCGGATTTGCGATAAGCTGCTCATACAGGGATCGTGGAGAAGGTCATGTCACCGGGATCATCTTTCACCTGTTTTGCGTCCGCCGCATGCCTCTTGCTGGTAACAGCCACCTGCAGCAACTTCTCGACGCGCAACGACGGTTTTACCGGCAGGACGAAACCGGTGGCCGACGACGAAACGCCTTTCCGTATTACCCGGCCCTGCACGCACGAGGGAGCAGGCACCGACTATGCGGTTGGGGATGGGCAAAAGTATGCCGACCTCTCCCAGATCCCCTGGTCCTCGCTGGGTCCCGGAGACACGGTACGCATCCACTGGAGAAAGACCCCCTACAGGTACAAGATCCTGCTGAGCAGCAGCGGTTCAGCGGACCAGCCGGTCCGGATCTGCGGCGTGCCGGGAAGCGGCGGAGAACGCCCCATCCTGAGTGGGGATGCCGCGGTAACTCCCGTCAACATGGGCTATCCGGACAACTACTTCAACCGGGACAGCGACAATTTTCAGGGGCTGGGCCTGATTATCATATCCGGAAACTACGATACCAAGCCGGCACATATCGTGATCGAAGGATTGCATCTGCGTGACGCGGGCAAAGATTACCATTTCACCAGCTCCGCGGGCGAACGCAAAAACTACGGAGACGGCGCAGCCTGCATCCGGATTCAGGCTGCCGACCATGTGATAGTCAGGAACAATGTCATCGAAAACTGTGGCAACGGGATTTTTACCATGTCACAGGGCTACAACGAGGCCAGCCTGACCCGCGATCTTCTCATCGAAGGCAACTACCTGGCCGATAATGGCCAACCGGGCAGTTACTACCAGCACGGCATGTATATCCAGGCCATTGGCGCCACCTATCAATACAACCACTTCGGCCCCAACAAGGCGGGATCCCAGGGGGCCATGCTGAAAGAGAGGGTGGCGGGATCGGTGATCCGTTACAACTGGTTCGACAGCGGTGGAACCAGGATCATGGATCTGGTAGAGGTAGAGGATGCCAGCGGATGGTATCTGGAACAGTCCTACCGGGAAGAGCTCGGCGGTTCGGCACCCGATCCGGAGCGCCTGGCAAAGGTGCGCGATGCAGAGGCCAGATACCGCACCACCCATGTGTACGGAAACCTCATCAGGCAT
>DRMK01000179.1 GCA_011322575.1 Gammaproteobacteria bacterium | reverse complement strand
AACCACCACCACGAATATCCCCAACAGCTGCTGCCACATGCTACTCTCTCCCGCTCCAACCCAGAGAGACAACGAACAGCACCACCGCCGCCAGCACCGCCGCTGGACCTGCCGGAAGATCCCACTGCAGCGAGGCCGACAACCCCCCCGCTACCGACAGACAACCGATCAGGCTGGCAAGCAGCGCCATCCGTTCCGGCGTATGCGCAAAGCGCCGCGCAGTGGCGGCGGGAACGATCAGCAGGGCGGTAATCAACAGGATCCCCACCACCTTCATGGAAATGGCGATGAACAGCGCCAGCAGCAGCATGAACCCCAGCCGCGCCGGAACCACGGGCACCCCCTCCACCCGGGCCAGCTCCTCGTGCACCGTATCCGCCAGCAGCGGGCGCCAGATCAGCGCCAGCCCGGCGGAAACCAGCAATCCGGTAAGGTAGATCCAGACGATATCCATGCCGGCGACGGAAAGTATGTCTCCGAACAGATAGCCCAGCAGATCCATGCGCAACCCCTCCATGAAGGCCAGCACCACCAGCCCCAGCGCCAGCGACCCGTGGGACATGATCCCCAGCAGGGTATCGCTGGCCAGGCGCCGCTGGCGCTGCAGCGCCACCAGCAGCAACGCCAGCAGCAGGCACACCGCCACTACCGCCAGCGTCACGCTGGTCTGCAACAGAAAGCCGAGCGCCACTCCCAGCAGGGCCGAATGGGCCAGGGTATCCCCGAAATAGGCCATGCGCCGCCACACCACGAAGGAGCCCAGCGGGCCGGCAACCAACGCCACGCCGATACCCGCCAGCAGGGCGCGCAACATGAAGTCATCCACGCGGGTCGCCCCCCTTGCCGCCCCCATCCACCGCTACCACATGTCCGTCCAGCTGGTGGCGATGATCGTGGTGGTGAGTATATACCGCCAGTTCCGGGGCCGATCCAAACAGGGCCAGATAGGCCGGATCACCGCGCACATCCTCCGGGGAACCGGAGCAGCAGATATGGCGGTTGAGACACACCACCCGATCGGTAGTGGCCATCACCAGATGCAGATCATGCGACACCATCAAGATTCCGCAGTGCAGCCGTTCGCGGATATGTCCTATCAGGCGGTACAGATCCGCCTGTCCCGCAACGTCCACCCCCTGCACCGGCTCATCCAGAATCAGCAGTTGCGGATCCCGGAGCAGGGCCCGCGCCAGCAGAATGCGCTGCAGTTCGCCCCCGGAGACGCTCTGCACCTGAGCCGGAAGCAGCTCCGCGGCTCCTACTTCCTGCAACACCTGGCGCACTTGCGACTCGCTGCAGCGCCTGCCCAGGGTCAGAAAGCGGCTTACCGTAAGGGGCAGCACCGGATCGACGCTCAGGCGCTGCGGCATGTACCCCACCCGCAGGCCGGGCTGTAACCACACGGAACCCTCATCCGGTTTTATCAGTCCCAGCAGCACCCGTACCAGGGTGGACTTGCCCGCACCGTTGGGTCCCACCAGGGTAACGATCTCGTTGCCACGAACGGCGAGATCCACCTGTTCGAGCACCCGCCGTCCGCCCAGCGTCAACTGCACCTCCCGCATCTCTGCGAGCGGCCTGGCAAATTTATCCATACTGCCGATCCTGCCGGAAACAACGAAATGTAATAACATATCCCGACCCGGCAAACGATAACAAGCATCATGTCCGCCATTTTCCGCCTGTCACTGCTGGTGGCCGCTTGGGCGGTGTGCGCCGCTCAGGCGGCGGCCGCGCCAAAGGTGGTCGTCAGTATTCCCCCGCTACACTCGCTGGTGGCTGGGGTAATGGAGGGGGTGGCGACGCCGGAGCTGCTGGTGAGGGGCAGCGCTTCCATCCACACCTACACCCTGCGCCCCTCCCAGCTGCGAGTCCTGGGCCGTGCCCAGGTGATATTCCGCGTAGGCCCCGAACTGGAGAGTTTTCTCGACAAGCCCCTGGCCACGCTGGGCGACCGGGTTCGTGTGGTGGATCTAATTCACTGGCCGGGAATGGTCCTGTTGCCCAGCCGGAGAGGAGGAGTATGGCAACAGGATCCGCACCGGCACGGTACGCGCGAACATACCGACAACCACATATGGCTGGATCCGCGCAATGCCGGCGTGATAGTCGGCGCGGTGGCCGCCACCCTTTCCCGGATCGATCCGGAACATGCCGGCATCTATGGCGCCAATGGCAAAGCGTTATCGCAGCGGCTGGAGCAGCTGGATCGTCACCTGACCGCCTCCCTGCTGCCTGTCGGAAGGAAGCCGTACCTGGTGTTCCACGACGCGTACCGGTATCTGGAGGCGCGCTATGGTTTGAACGCGATAGGGGCAGTAGTGGCAACCCCGGAGCGCGCCCCCGGCGCCCTCCGGATCCGCAATATAAGAAAACAGATCCGACAGAACGGGATCCGCTGCCTGTTCCGCGAGCCCCAGTTCCACCCCTCCTGGATCAATCTGCTCACCGAAGAGAGCGCGATCCGCGTTGCCGACCTGGATCCCCTGGGCGCCGATCTCCAGCCCGGACCGGGGCTGTATTTCTCCCTCATGCAAAACCTGGCATCGGCTCTGACCGCGTGTCTGAATCGACCGTAACGCCCGTCCACTTCCACGGCTAACCATTCGGGCGGCAACCACGTTTCGATCGCCTTTCAGGCGACACAATAAATCAAATCACCTGTTTTGCCTCATTGGGATTTGCGGAAAACGCTCCAAAAGGTTCGATCCCCCCGTCATGGGGCTCTGGTCACCGCGCAGCGTCCCGTGGCTATCTTGGTACCGCTTTCGTCACCAACATCTGCAACCAATTCGATGTGGAAATCGAACCAGTTGTTATCGGAAGGGCCGAACCGGTAAACCACCGATCCGTCCGCCAGATCCTGCTGGCAAAACCTGTCGACACCGGCACCCGGGCTCCCCAGGATGATCATCTCTGCTTCTCCCAGGGACTCCCTGTCTATCACGTACCGTATCTTGCAGAGGGGATGGGCGAGGGACGACATTTT
>DRMK01000178.1 GCA_011322575.1 Gammaproteobacteria bacterium | reverse complement strand
TCGGCCCCTGAATTCATCCGCGCCGGGATCAAGAAGGCGGCGGAGTGGAACGCACGCCGGGAGGGGTTGGCGGTGATAAGCAGCGCCGATCTGACCCGCTACCGCAACCGCGCCATGCTGCGTGCGGTGCGCCGCATCAAGGGATTCGGGATGCAGGAGCTGGAGTTTGACGCCTTCGACATCGCCCGCCGGCGGGTGCCACGGCTGCGGGGGAACAACCAGGCCGAGAAACGCTTCAGCGCCATCAGGGAGCACCTGGAGCGCCGCCGCAGCGAGGGTGGCGCGCCAGAGGTGCTGGATCGGGAGATGCAGGAGCGGATGCGGGCGGAGCTGAAGCGGAGCGGCGGGGATGGATGAGACGGAGGTGGCCATCGTCGGCGGCGGCATCTCCGGCCTCTCGGTGGCATGGTGGCTGGCGCAGCGCGGGATCCCCAGCGAGATCTGGGAGCGCGCCCACCATCCCGGGGGGAAAATCCGCAGCCACGCCGCCGACGGCTACCTGACCGAACGGGCCGCCAACCTGATCCTGAACTTCCGCCCCGAGATAGATCTGCTGCTGCGCCGCTCCGGTCTGGAGCGCCACAGGATCCGCCGCTCCCTGCGGGCGGAGGCGCACCGCTACCTGTTGCTGGAGGGGAGTCTGCGGCCACTTCCTGCGCATCCGCTGCGGCTGCTCCTCTCCCCCATCTGGAGCTGGCGCGGCAAGCTGCGCCTGCTGGCGGAGCCCTTCATCCCGCGCGCTGGAGGAGAGCAGGAGAGCGTGGCGCGCTTCGTGCGGCGCCGCTTCGGCGCCGAGCTGCTGGAGAAGGCTATGGAGCCCTTCGTGGCGGGCACCCTGGCCGCGGACGCCAGCCAGGCCGACGCGGCTGCCACCCTGCCCCGCCTGACCGCCCTGGAGAGGCGCTACGGCAGCATTACGGCGGGGGTGGTGGCCAGCCGCCTGCTGCGCCGCCGCACAGCCGTTCCCGGCGAGGCATTCTCCTTCACCGGCGGCATCTCCACCCTGGTGGAGGCGCTCGCCGCCGCCCCGGGGGTCCGCCTGCACACCGGAACGGCGGCAACGCGGCTGGCGCGGGACGGTTCCGGCTGGCTGGTGAGCGGTCGCGGCGCCGGGCGGGAGCGCCTGCTGCGCGCCAGGCAGCTGGTGCTCTGTACCCCCGCGCGGACCGCCGCCCGGCTGCTCTCCCCCTTGGACCGGGAGCTCGGCGCAGCCCTGGCCGCCATCCCCTACGCCCCTCTGGCGGTGGTTCACACCGGGTTCCGCCGCGAGCAGATCCGCCACCCCCTGGATGGCTCCGGCTTTCTCACGCCGGCCGGCGCCGGACTGTCGTTCAACGGCAATCTCTGGATGAGCAGCCTGTTTCCCGGCCGGGCTCCGCCGGGCAGGGTGCTGCTGACCTCCTATATCGGGGGATGCCGCGCCCCGCAGATGGTAGAATGGGAGGAGCAGAGGCTGGTGGAGGCCCTGTGCCGCGACCTGCAGCCGATCCTGGGCCTGCGGGGGGAACCGGAATGGCTGCGCATCGACCGGCACCAGCGGGCGCTGCCGCTCTATCACGGCGCCTACCAACGGCGGCTGGCGCTAATAGAGCAGCGGCTGCGCGCCCTCCCCGGCCTGCATCTGGCCGCCAACTACATGGGAGGGGTCGCGGTGCGGGACAGGATTCTCTGCGGGGCCGGGTTGGCGCGGCGCATCGCCCGGCAGCCGGGAAAGAGGCGGGCCACGGTGGTGACCGCCGCCAGGGGAGCGGAGCGCTATGAGCAGGGCGCCATCCCTGCCCGGTAGCGGCCGGGGGCGGGGCTCCAGGATGCTGCCGGTGATCGCCGTCACGGTGCTGGCGCTGCTTGCCATCCCCTTGTGGCTCAACTGGTACTCCGACTCGGTCTCCCTGCCCCGCTACTGCGGCGATCCCCGCCAAACCCTGGCCTACCTGCGCCAGATCCTGACCGAAGCGCGGCCCGCCGGCGAGGAGTCGCGCCGCCCCTACCTGATCGCCGCGAAGCTGCTGTTCCTGCTGCCGCGGCGCAGCGGCGAGAGCGTGGATGAGTATCTGCAGCGGCTGGAGGGGGAGATGCGGAGGAGATGCGGATGAACGGCGGCGCGCACTCCGCGCCACTCACCTTCTGGTCCCACTTCCGGGAGTTCATGGCCATCTTCGCGCCGCTGGCCATCTCGCTCATCGCCATCGCCGCCATGCACTACTACAGCGAGTACCGCGCCAAGCAGGTGACCCAGGGAGACAGCGAAACCCTGAACGTGGACCTGGTGCGGCGCACCATCACCAGCGACATCGCCAACGTGGTCTCCGATCTGATGTTTCTCGCGGAGCGCAGCGCCCAGGAGAGACACCTGGATCGGGCCAGGGCGCGCCGCAATGTCGCCCGGGAATTTCTGGTGTTCGCCCGCAACAAGCGGATCTACGACCATATCCGGTTTCTCGGCACCGACGGCAGGGAGCTGGTGCGCATCAACTACGCCGATGGCCGCTCCCGGGTGATTCCCGGCAAGGATCTGCAGGACAAGTCCCAGCGCTACTACTTCCGGGAGGCCCTGGACACGCCCCGGGGCGAGATCTACATGTCCCCCCTGGATCTGAACATCGAGGCGGGCGAGATCGAGCGGCCGCTGAAGCCGATGATCCGCTTCGCCACGCCGGTATTCGACCACGAGGGCAGAAAGCAGGGGATCCTGTTTCTCAACTACCTGGGAGACAACCTGATCCAGCGCTTCAAGCGGGTGGCCATTAACATCAGTGACCACGTCCAGCTGGTGAACAGCGCCGGTTACTGGATCAGCAGCCCGGATCCGGCGCAGGAGTGGGGTTTCATGTTCAACAACGACCGCACCTTCGGCGCGCGCTATCCGGAGGCGTGGAAGAGAATCAGCAGCGGCGATGCGGGTCAGTTTGTCACCGGCCAGGGGATGTTCACTTTCAGCACCGTCTATCCCCTGCAGATCGCCAGGCTCTCCGCCCGGGAGGGGATCGATCCGGACCTGGCGGTGCTGCGGAGCCAGCTCCGACCGGAGCTGGACGGCTACTACTGGAAGGTGATATCCCACGTGCAGCCGGCGGCCCTGGGCGCCTCTCCCGGTGACTTCCTGCGCCGCAACCTGCTGCTCTACACCACGTTGCTGGCGCTGCTCGGGATCATCTCCCTCTATCTCGCCCACTCCCGGCTGCGCCACCGGCAAGCGGTGGCGCAGAACGAGTATGAAAAGCGTTTTCGCAACACCCTGGAGGATATCCAGCTGGCCGCCGTCACCCTGGACAGCAAGGCGCGGATCCTGTTCTGCAACGACTTCCTGCTGCAGCTCACCGGCTGGCGGCGGGAGGAGATCCTGGGACGCGACTGGGTAGAGCTGTTTGTCCCGGAACGGCAGCGCGGCGCGGCGCGGCAGCAGATGGAGAGCAACCTGCCGGCCATCAGCCAGCCGCAGATCCTGACCCGCAGCGGCAAGCTGCTGCTCATCTCGTGGAACATCACCCACTCCTGGAACCAGGAGGGGGATCTGACCAGCATTACCGCCATCGGCGAGGACATCACCGAACGCCAGCGCGCCCAGGAGGATCTCCGCAAGCTGTCGCGCGCGGTGGAGCAGAGCCCCAGCGTGGTGATGATCGTCAACCGCCAGGGGGAGATCGAGTATGTCAATCCCAAGTTCTGCCAGATCACCGGCTACAGACCGGAGGAGGTGATCGGCAAGAACCCTAGGATCCTGAAGTCGGGGGAGACCAGCCAGGAGGAGTACCGCAATCTCTGGAACACCCTGCTCAGCGGCGGAATATGGCGCGGCGAGCTGCACAACAGGAAGAAGAACGGCGAGCTGTTCTGGGAGGCGGCCGCCATCTCGCCGGTTCGGGACCAGTCCGGGAAGATCACCCACTTCCTGGCGGTCAAGGAGGACATAACCGAGCGCAAGCGGCTCGAGCAGGAGGTGGAGAAACACAACCGGGAGCTGGCCAGAACCCACGCCCTGGCGGTGGTGGGGCGCATGGCCAACATGATCGCCCACGATCTGCGCAACCCCCTCTCCTCCATCAAGATGACGCTGCAGATCCTGGGCAAGCAGCGCCGGCGGCAGCTGCACGAGAACAGCCGCGAGCTGTGCGATATTGCCCTGGAGCAGGTTCGCTACATGGAGGAGATGCTGGCCGATCTGTTGACCTACTCCCGCGCCGATACCCTGAAACCGGAGTGGCTCTCCATCGACAGGCTGCTGGACACCGCCGTCGGCGTGGTGCAGAAGAAGATCGACGAGTTCGGGGTGCGGATCTCCACCAGCTGCCAGCCCGGCCTGCCCACCATCTGCGCCGACGCCACCAAGCTGCGCCAGGTATTCTCCAACCTGATCATAAACGCTGCGCAGGCCACCGAGCAGAAACCACCGGCGGAGAGGCGCGTGGAGATCCGCACCCGCTTTCTGCTCACCGGGGAGGGACCACGCATCCAGGTGGAGGTCCTCGACAACGGGAGGGGCATCGACCCCGCCCAGCACGACAACCTGTTCGAACCATTCTTCACCACCCGGGCCAAGGGGAGCGGCCTGGGACTGGCCATCGTCAAGCGTATAATAGAGCAGCACCGCGGCTCGGTGAGGCTGCTACCACGGAAGGGGGGCGGGACCCGGGCGCTGGTCACCCTGCCCACCAGCGCAATCCGCGAGGGGAGCGCCGCCCCGGCCGCGGAGGAGGCGGACGGCATCTACCGTATCGGCAGCCGCGGGGCGGAGAGATAACACGGCATGAGCACCATCCTCATAGTTGACGACGACACCGCCAGCTGCCGCACCCTGCAGCTCCACTTCCGCAGCCAGGGCCACGAGACGGTTATCGGCCACAGCGTGGACGAGGGGCTGAGGCGCTGCGAGCGGGCGGCGCCGGATCTGATCGTGCTGGATATCCGCATGCCGGGCAGATCCGGGCTCGATGGCCTGCCCGACTTCAAGAAGTGCTGCCCCCGCTCCGGGATCATCATGATCACCGCCTTCCACGACATGGAGAGCACCATCCAGGCGATGCAGAGGGGGGCCGACGACTACATTCACAAACCCATCGACATCGACGAGCTGGACAGCACCGTGGCGCGGATCCTGGCGACCTCCGGCGCCAGTAGCGGCGAGGTGCAGAGGGTGGGCGAGCGGGACGGCACTCCACCCAGCATGGTGGGGCGCAGCCGCAGGATGAAAGAGGTGTTCAAGACCATCGGCATGGTGGCCGACAGTCCGGTGACGGTGCTGATCACCGGCGAGAGCGGCACCGGCAAGGAGCTGGTGGCGCGCGCCATTCACCGCTCCGGGAGCCGCGCCGCGGGACCGTTCGTGGCGGTGAACTGCGCCGCGCTGGTGGAGACCCTGCTGGAGTCGGAGCTGTTCGGCCACGAAAAGGGGGCCTTTACCGGAGCGGTCAGCAGCCAGCCCGGCAAGTTTGCCCTGGCGCGCGGAGGCACCATCTTCCTGGACGAGATAGGAGAGACGTCACCCGCCATCCAGGCCAAGCTGCTGCGGGTGCTGCAGGAGAAGGAGTTCACACCGCTGGGGGCGAAACGCGCCGAGCACACCGATGCGCGCATCATCGCCGCCACCAACCTGAACATCGAGGAGAGCGTCAGGCAGGGTTCGTTCCGGGAGGATCTCTACTACCGGCTGCAGGTGGTCAACATCCACCTCCCGCCCTTGCGCGAGCGCAAGGAGGATCTGCTGGACCTGGTGCAGACCCTGCTGGCGCGCATCAACCGCGAGATTCAGTGCAACATCTCCGGCCTCACCATGGAGGTGATGGAGTGCTTCCAGCGCTACGACTGGCCGGGCAACGTGCGGGAGCTGGAGAATGTGCTGATGAAGAGCGCCGCCCTGTGCGCCGGCAGCACCATAACCATGGATCTGCTGCCGCCCGCCCTGCGCCGCCTCGACCGCGCCCCCGGGCAGGCCAGCGACCGGCCCGACTGGCAGCTGAGCCTGGAGGAGGTAGAGGCCATGCATGTGCTGCGGGTGCTTAACGCCTGCAGCTGGCACAAGGGGCGGGCCTGCGAAATCCTGGGGGTTTCCCGGCCGCGCCTGCGGCGCATGATCCAGCACTACGCCCTGGAGCCCCCGTCCGGATCGGGTTTTTGAAGTGCAGCGGAGTGTTGTAATAGAATGGTGCTCCGGAAAGACCCCGGGCAGCGGACAACGAGCAGCATGGAAGATTACCTACGAAGAGACGCCAGACCCGCCAGGATGCTGCTGAAGAGGTTCGACGACAAGTTGCACTTCTTCAAGAGCTGGATCCACAGCCCCAGGAACACCGGCGCCATCATCCCCACCGGCGCCCGCCTCGCAAGGAGCATGGCCTCCATCATCCGCCCCGACAGCGAACTTCCGGTCCTGGAACTGGGGCCGGGGACCGGCGCCATCACGCGCGCCATCCTGGAGCGGGGCCTTCACCCCCGCAAGCTCTATGGCGTGGAGTTCTCGCGCAGTTTCGTCACCAAGCTGAAGCGCGAATATCCCGGAGTGAATTTCATCCATGGCGACGCCTTCCATCTGGACAGCGCCCTCGCCGGGGCGGAGGTGGAGCGGTTCGATACCGTGATCTCCGCCCTGCCGCTGCTCAACTTTCCCCAGTGGCAGCGCATCCGCCTGATAGAGTCGCTGCTGGACCGGCTGCCGCCGGGGCGCCCCGTGATCCAGTTCTCCTACGGAGCGCTGTCACCGGTGCTGGCCAACGGCGGAAGTTACTCGGTGGAGTGTTACGACCGGGTATTGCGCAACGTTCCTCCCGCCAAGGTGTGGCTGTACCGGCGCTCGGGATAGGGGTAAATCTCGTCCAGCGGCCGGCTGTGCCCGGCGCTCTGCACGATACGCACATGGTTGCGCCGCAGCTGGCGCGCGTTGGCCACGCCGCAGGAGTGGGCCAGCAGGTCCAGCTCGTGGTTCACCCAGTGGGCATAGCTGGCCACGCGCCGGGCCTTCTCCTCCACCACCAGCCCCTTCTGCAGGCGCTCGTTGTGGGTGGTGATCCCGGCGGGACAGGTGTTGTGGGGGCACTGCATGGACTGGATGCACCCCAGGGCAAACATGAACCCCCGTCCGCTCACCACGAAATCGGCCCCGGCGCAGAGCGCCCAGGCCACCCGCCCCGAGTCCACCAGCTTGCCCGAGGCAACCACCCGGATACGCTCCCGGAGCCCCGCCTCCAGCAGAACGTCCACCAGCAGCGGCAGCGCCTCGGTGATGGGCAGCGCCACATGGTCCGCCAGCACCTGCGGGGCGGCGCCGCTGCCGGCCTCTCCCCCGTCCACGGTGATGAAGTCCGGCGCGGAGCCGCTGCCGCGCTGCAGTATGGCCTCGCACAGGGCGCGCGGGTACCTGGCTGACCCGAGCGCCATCTTGAATCCCACGGGACGCCCGGTCACCTCCCGTACGCGCTGGATCATGTCCAGCAGATCCTCCGGGGTACGGATCTCCACATGACGGTTGGGGCTGCTGGAGACCTTGCCCTGGGGAATGCCGCGGATCCGCGCAATCTCCGCGGTCACCTTGTGCGCCGGCAGCACCCCGCCGCGGCCCGGCTTGGCCCCCTGCGACAGCTTGATCTCGAACGCCCGGACCTGCTCCGCCAGCTCCCGCAGGCGGTGGTCGCAGAGCCTGCCGGAGCCGTCGCTCACCCCGTACTTGGCGGTGCCGATCTGGAATATGAGATCCCCTCCCCCCTCCAGGTGATATGGGGAGAGCCCGCCCTCGCCGGTATTGAGCCACACTCCGGCCCGCGCAGCGCCAATGGACAGCGCCCGCACCGCCGGGGCGGAGAGGGCGCCAAAGCTCATCCCGGAGATGTTGAACGGATGGCGCGCGGCGAACGGCCGCGGACAGTCCGGGCCGATCACCAGGGGAGGGGATGGTTCGCACTCCTCCTCCAGCATCGGATAGGGGGAGTTGACGAAGATGTAGGAGCCCGGCTCGCGCAGATCGTTGGTGGAGCCAAATCCCACCAGACCCCCCTGCCCCTTTGCGGTACGGTACACCCAGCTGCGAGTGGCGCGGTTGAAGGGCAGCTCCTCGCGATCCATGGCGAAAAAGTATTGGCGGAAGAACTCCCCCTGACGCTCCAGAAAGTAGCGCAGCCGCCCCACGAGCGGAAAGTTGCGCCGGATGGTGTGCTCCTTCTGCAGCAGATCCTGGACAAACAGGATCGCCAGCAGCAGCATCACGATACCGGCCAGCCAGCCCAGGATGGTGAAGGTCCACAGGGAAACGCCCACTATCTCTCCCCCTCGATACACCTGCGGATCCGCTCCAGACACCACTCCTGCGTCCGCCCGGCGCACTCCAGGGGGGGGCAGCTGCGCAGACGGGCCCTGCTGCGCATCACCACCGCCGAGAGGGTACGCCCCTCTCCCCGGATCCCGTCCAGGCGCACCGGAAAGACGGGACAGCCCAGCCACTGCGCCAGCCGGAACACCCCCCCCTTCAGCTTTCGCGGGGGATCGGAGT
>DRMK01000177.1 GCA_011322575.1 Gammaproteobacteria bacterium | reverse complement strand
GTGAAACAATCGGGCTGGAGCCACGAAGCGGCTATCAGGCCCTCGTGGAGGCGCCGTTTCCCGAGCCGCACTGCCTGTTGGGGATCCGCGTTGCGGACCGCTCCCTCATCGGGATCGACTACCTGTTTTCGCAGGAGAAACCCCTCGCCCCCCGGACCTCCTTGGCGGCGCTGGTGGTGAAACAGCTGCAGGGGTATTTTGCCGACCCCGGCTACCGGTTTCATCTTCCGATCCAGGTTCGTGGCACCCCTTTCCAGCGTCGGGTGTGGGCGGCCTTGAGGGAGATTCCGCCCGGCAAGACACGCACCTATGGCGCCCTGGCCGCCGCGCTGGAGAGCAGTCCGCGCGCCGTGGGCAACGCCTGTCGCGCCAACCCGTTGCCGTTGGTCGTGCCGTGCCACCGGGTGGTCTCCGTCTCGGGGCTGGGGGGGTATGACGGGCGCACCGCGGGCCGTAACATCTCCATCAAGCGCTGGCTGCTCGACCATGAAGCCGCCTGAGAGGGATTGCGCCGTCATCGAGGCGTTTCTCGATGCGCTCTGGGTGGAGCGCGGTCTGCGTCCCAACACTCTGGACGCCTACCGTAACGACCTGCAGGGGCTGGCCTGCTGGCTGAACCGGCAGCACCGCTGCTCGCTGGTGGAGGCGAGCCGGGAACAGCTCCACTCCTATCTAGCCGCGCGCATTGGGGCCGGCGCCAGGCCCCGCTCCAGTTCCCGGCTGCTCTCCTGTATGCACGGATTCTACCGTTACTTGGTGCGGGAGGGACGTATCGCCGAGGATCCCAGTGCGCGCATCGCCGCGCCGCGCATCGGCCGGCCGCTTCCCCACTCCCTCAGCGAGAAGGAGGTGGAGATGCTGCTCTCCGCTCCCGACACCGATACCTGCCTGGGGTTGCGGGATCGCTCCATGCTGGAGCTGATGTATGCCAGTGGACTGCGTGTCTCGGAGCTGGTCAAACTCCATGTGGGGCAGGTAAACCCGCGTCAGGGGGTGGTGCGCATCAGCGGCAAGGGGGGGCGGGAGCGGCTCATTCCCCTGGGGGAGGAGGCTATCTCGTGGCTGGAGCGCTATCTTTCCGAGGCGCGCCCCGAGCTGACCCATGGGAGGCAGAGCGAGGCGCTCTATCTCACCCACCGTGGCACCGGCATGACCCGGCAGGCGTTCTGGTATCTCATCAAGCGCCATGCGATCGGGGCGGGGATAGATACCAGGCTCTCCCCTCATACGCTGCGTCACGCCTTCGCCACCCATCTGCTCAACCATGGGGCCGATCTGCGCGTGGTGCAGATGCTGCTGGGGCACCGGGATCTGTCCACTACCCAAATCTATACCCATATAGCGCGGGCCCGGCTGCAGGATCTGCACCGCCGTCACCATCCACGCGGTTGAACTTTGCGGAGCCGGCGCCACTCGAAATACAATCCCTGAATCCGAGAGCAAAAAACATGAAGAGACTCCAAATCATCCTCATTCTGACCTGGGCGATAGCCGCTGCCGGCATGGTACATGCCGAAACCGGGGCGGACGCCGCCATTCGTGCCGCCATCGGAAAGATGACCGGCGGCACTATCGAGCCGGACAGCGTTAAGCCATCCGCCCTGCAAGGTCTTTATGAGGTGGTGCTGGGTACCAAGGTGGTGTACGTGAGCGAGGACGGGCGCTATCTGCTCAGTGGCGATCTGATCGATGTGGCGCAGGGCCGCAACATCAGCGAGGAGCGGCGCTCCGCGCTCTACAAGGTGGCTATCGACAGCGTGGGGGAGGACTCCATGATCGTCTATGCGCCCAGCGAGGTCAGGCACACCGTCACCATCTTCACCGATATAGATTGCCCGTACTGCCGCAAGCTGCACAAAGAGATGAAGAGCTACAACGATGCCGGGATCAAGGTGCGCTATCTGGCATTTCCCCGCGCCGGGGTGGGTTCCGAGTCCTACAAGAAAGCGGTCTCCGTTTGGTGCGCGAAGGATCGGGCCGCCGCCATGACCAGGGCAAAGAACGGAGAGAAGATGGAGGAGAGGAGCTGCCGCAATCCGGTCAAGCGCCATCTGGAGCTGGTCAGGGAGCTGGGAGTCAACGCCACGCCTACCATTTTTCTGGAAGATGGCCGCCGGGTGCCGGGTTATGTTCCCGCGCAACGTCTGGCAGAGATTCTGGAACATAAACAGTAAGGTCGGTTTGTCCAGGCAATACCGGGAGTACACTTGCTGTTGAGAGGGGGAGTCAGGCTTGGGGCCGTAGCGTGCCTGCTTGTCACGCTGCTGTTTTGTGGCGGCGCCGTTGCGGTTGATCCGACGCTCAACTGGCGGACCCTGCAGACGCCCCATTTCAACATCCATTTCCACCCTGGAGAGGAGGAGCTCGCCGCGCGGGTGGCCGGGCTTGCCGAGCGGGTCCACCAGCGCCTCACCGGCGAGCTGGAGTGGCGGCCAGGGGAGCGCACTGAGGTAGTATTGTCGGACGAGTCGGCGTCGCCCAACGGTTTTGCCTCGCCACTGCCCTTCAACTTTATACAGATATATCCGGTGGTGCCGGATGAGATCGCGGGGCTGGAGGATGGCGGCGACTGGCTGGAGACGCTGTTTATTCACGAATACACCCATGTGCTTCATCTAGATCGGGTGCGCGGCTTTCCGGCCGCCATGCGGCGGCTGTTTGGCAGGGATCCGCTGCTGTTTCCCAACATGTTCCAGCCGCGCTGGATCACCGAAGGGCTGGCCACTTTCCTGGAGACCGATCGCCAGGCGGGCCACGGGCGGGGCCAGAGCGCGTACTACCGGATGCTGATGCGCATGGAGGTGGCGCGCGGGCTGAAACCCCTGCGCCAGATCAACCTGCCGCTGCGCAGCTGGCCGGGTGGCAGCTCACCCTATCTCTACGGGGTCTTTTTCTTCCGTTTTATGGAACAGGCTTACGGGAGAGATGCTATTGAGGCCCTGATCGATGACTACAGCGACAATCTGATCCCGTTTCGCATCTACAGCAATCCGCGGCGACGCTTCGGCAAAAACCTGGACCAGCTGTGGCAGGAGTTCGGTGAGGCCATTCGCGGTGAATTTGGGGCGCAGCTGGAGGAGATACGCCAAGCCGGAGTGGTGCAGGGCAAGCCGGTAGCCGATCCAGGGGAGTATGGCGGCATGGTGCGTGCCGCCCGTGACGGCAGTATTTACTTCATCCGGGATGACGGCTTGCGCCGGCCCCGCCTGGTGCGCCGGGCAGGAGGAGAGGAGACGGAGCTGGCAAGGTTGCGCAAGGGGGCGCGCCTGGACCAGCATTCCGCTTCCGGAGTGTTGATCACGCAGCCGGAGTTTTGTGGTGAATACAGTATCTACTACGATCTCTATCGTTACCGGCAGGGGGAGGGATTGCGGCGCCTGACCCGCTGCGCCCGGATCCGCTGGGCCAGCTGGAGTCCCGATGGGGGCAGTATGGTAGCGCTGCAGGCTCATCCGGATGGGCCCCGGTTGCTGCTTCTGGATGAAGCAGGCAGGACCATCCGGGAGCTGTGGCGGGGTGGCCGTGACCAGCAGATCTCCCATCCCGACTGGGCGCCGGACGGGAACAGCGTCGTAGCGGCCTGCTGGCGTCGCGGCAGCGGCTGGTCCCTGTGCCGCTTCGATCTGCGGCAGGGGGTATGGCATTCCCTGCTGGCGGATGGTTCGGTAGTGGGGCAGCCGCAGTTTACTCCCGACGGGGGACATCTGCTGTTCGTCTCCGATCACGGTGGTATCTACGATCTGCGTCGCATGGATCTGGGTGACGGCTCGGTTACCACTCTGACACGGGTGGAGGGCGGGGCATTCCACCCCAGTCAGGGGGTTCCGGATGGTCCTATCTACTATACCAACTTCGGGGGCGGCGGCCCTGCCCTGTACCGTCTGGAGCGGCCCCTCTCCAGACCGTTGCAGGTATCTGCTCCGGCTACCGCGCTACCCGCATCCGAGGCCGGAGAGCAGGAGCTGGCCTCATCGCCGTACTCCCCCTGGGGCAGCCTGCGGCCGCGTCACTGGCTCCCCCATCTGGCAATCTCTCCCGATGTACTGGAGCTGGGGTTCGTCACCTCGGGACAGGATGCGCTGGGGATTCACGGCTATCTGCTGAACGCGGCCTGGGAGGCCAATACTGGAACCCTGCTCGGTAGTTTCAATTACAGCTACAGTAACCGTTTTTCCCTGAGTGCCAGCCGCTACAACGGCTACTATTTGGATGGTAATGGTGCGGAGCTGCAGCGGGTTCGCCAGCGGGACACGCTGCAGGCGGAGATGGCGTTCCCCTACAGCCATGTCGACTACTTCTGGAACTTCAAGCTGGCCGTGGCCAGCGATCGGGAGCAGGACATCTGGCGCGTGGACGCCGCCGGCGAAGAGGGTTCCACCAGTGACAATCTTGCGGGTGGCATCCTGCAGTTTGACAGCAGCCGCCGTTTCATCCACTCGATCAGCCGCGGTGAAGGGCGCCGGGTGGGGTTGGTGCTGGAGAGTAGTGATCTACTGCCGGGGAGCGATTACAGTGGCACCACGCTGGTGGCCGACTGGCGCGAATATCTGCCGCTCGGCGGGCAGCAGGTGCTGGCGCTGCGCCTGGCATTGGGTTGGGGAACCGGGCAGCCCAAACCGTTCCGGCTGGGAGGTGAAGCAGGTGGAGTGCTGGATGTGCTTTCTACCGCCGGTTCGCGTCTGAACCAGCGCGACTTTGCCCTCAGAGGCTACCCGGTGGGCCTGGCCCAGCTTCAGGGGCGGCGCATGCAACTGGCCAGCCTGGAGTGGCGTTTCCCGCTTGGACTGATCGAGAGGGGCTGGATGGCGCCGCCCTTGGGGCTGCAACAGTTGTCGGGGCGGCTGTTCGTGGACAGCGGCGCGGCGTGGCAACGCGGCAATTCGCCCGATGCCTGGTTCACGGGGGCCGGGGCCGAGCTGCTCTCCGACGTCAATCTGTTTTACTTTTTGGACCTTCGCCTGCGTATAGGTTATGCCCACGGTTTTGATGCCGGGGGTGGAGACCGCCTGTATATTGCTCTGGGGAGCAGTTTCTAGCAAATATTCCTGTTGCCGCGAGAAAGCACCTTCACCGTTCTGTAGCACCACTAGTACTCTTTCAAGGTAATAAATCAGGATTCAGTTGGTCTGTCAGCGTTCAGGGCAAGGCGCTCCTCGCAGCGAATGGCCGTCGCCCTTTGCAAGAGGAGCAACGCCGCCATGGACGCTGACAGACCAACCCTGTGGGCGTCCCTGTGGTGTTCCGCTGCGGCGTTGCAGTGCTTGACAAGGGAACAACCATTGCCTGCGCACTGCGCCTTGCCGCGAAACACCACAGGGACGCTGAATCATAATTTATTACCTTGAAAGAGTACTAGAATTTTACACAATTATTGCTGCCGACGGCTGGGAAAGCGCTGAATCATGTGCCATCGTAAACTGGACGGTGCGCCATACCGATTCTCCGGCCGGAAGGGTTGAGCCATGAGCGAAGAAAAATACTCTCCCCAGTTGTTGCGTTCCATCCTCGAATCTCAGGGGATCGATGCATCCGATCCCTCCCAGCCGTCGAGTGGCGCCGGTGGTGAGTCTCCGCTGGAGCGGCTCGAACGCATGGGGGCGCTGAAGAAACTGTCGTTGCTGCTCTCCAGCCAGCAGAGAGCAGGGGGGCGCCCCGTTTCTGTCGAGGGGGTGGAATTGACCCGGATTCTCGAGGTATTGGCGGAGCTGGCGGAGCAGGAGAATGTACCTGACGCCCAGATCGAAGAACGGAAGAGAGCGCTTCATGTGGCTGCGGCGATCCTGCGTCGCATGTTGCATGGCTCGGGAACGGATCACTATCGGGCTCTCGGTCTGGACAAGGGAGCTACGCCGGAACAGATCTCGAAACACTATCGACTGCTCTGCAAGCTGTTCTGGTTTGACGACTCCATTGATCCACAACAGGAGAGCCGCCAGCGTATTCTGGATGCCTATACCGCCCTCACTGCTCCACCGGCCCAGACGAGCGAAGCTGGTAGTGGGGAGGTGCAGCGTGCCTCTCCATGGCGCACCGCCCTGCTGTTGCTGCCGCTTCTGCTGCTGTTCTTTGGTGTAATTCTCTATCGTGGCACGGGGGATCACGATAGCCAGCCAGATACCGCTTCAAGTCCGGATACGGTCGCCATGGATGTGGCGGAGTCGCCGGTGGAGAGCGATGTTGCCCAGCGCCCAGGGACGGACGCAAGCGAGTCTTCCGTTGCCGAACCAGGGGACGATGAACAGGCCTTGGAACCCGAGGTTGAGTCCGAGTCGCAGCCTGCTGGGTCAGAAAAGAGTCATGCAGAGAGGAACGAACCAGCGGTTACGGAAACAGAGTCACGGCGACAAGCCAGGCTAGCTGAATCACGCCCCGCGAAGTTGAATCAGGAGCCGGTCGAGGAGGTGACAGTTATAGTCCAGCCGGCGGCGCAGGGGGATTGGGAAGACGAGGAGATCCTTTCCGTGGAGCGCGCCGAGCAGCCTCCAACGCTATCCTCTGTACAGCCTGCACCGGCCGCCGTACCAGAACCAGAATCAAAACATTCCCTGGTGGTGGTTGGAGCGCCGGATCTGGCAGTAGATACCCTTACCAGAGAGCAGGTACGGGCCATATTCCTGGGAGAAGATGTGCACATTCCGGCCACAAAAAAGCCATTGAGAGCGGTACTCAAGGAGTATGGTGGTGGTAACAGTGATTTCTACCGGAAAGTGATCGGCAAGAGTCCACGTCAGTACAAGATCCATTGGGCAAAAATGCGGTTTCAGGGCAAGCGGCTACCCCCCCGGAAGGTCGTGGGTGATGATGCCGTCAAAAATTTGGTAGCCAGAACCCCTGGCATGATAGGGATCATCGATGAAGCCGCGGTGGATGGTTCGGTGAAGGTGCTGCTGCGCTACTGACGGGGCCTGTTCCAGATCGGGGAATGGTTGCAGTTCATGGGTTGGCTAATCTCCAACGCCATATCTGCCGACTATCAGGGGGTAGATGGACTCTTTGACAAATTGAGATGGGTGAACAGAGTGGCTATACATAAAAAGCTTTTCGCCGCAGGTCTGGTAGCCGGGTTGTATGCCCTTCCGGCGTATTCACTGGAGTTCGAGGGATTTGGCAGTATCGGGTATCACCAGCACGACGCCGAGGGTTATCATGCGGAGAAAAGCCCCGAGTATCCGGAGGGCTTCACTCTCGGCGGGTTCGACCTGTATGCGTTCCAGCAGATAGGTGATGATACTTCCGCGTTCGCAGAGTTCATCATTGGGGATTTCGAGGAGGCTGTCGAGATGGAGCGTCTGTGGATAAAGCGCTCCTTCAGTCCGGCCCTCGAGTTCAAGGCGGGTCTCATAGAGTCACCCCTGGGCTATTGGAACCGAACCTACCATCATGGCGGGCAGCTGCTTCAGGATACCATAACGCGTCCGTTC
>DRMK01000176.1 GCA_011322575.1 Gammaproteobacteria bacterium | reverse complement strand
TCAACAGCAGGGCGAATATCATGGCGATGAACATCATGGGGTATTCGCGCTGCAGCGTGGCGGAATGGATCTGTAGCGGCTTGACCAGGGCGGTGGCTCCCAGAACCAGCCCCAGGTTGGCGATATTGGAACCCAGCGCGTTACCCACGGCAACGCCGGGGTTGCCATCCCAGGCGGATATGGCGGAGATCAGCATCTCGGGCGCCGAGGTGCCGAAGCCTACTATGGTGAGTCCGATCACCAGCGGGGATATTCCCAAATTGCGCGCCATGGCGGCGGCACCGATCACGAAACGGTCCGCAGCCCATACCAGCAGGGCAAATCCCGCGACCACTGCCAGCGCGGATGTAAGCATGGGCTACTCTTCCTCTTCCAGATCGAACAGGAACTCCTCGTCCTCCGGTTCGGGCGGGCTGCCGTCAAATACCAGGTTTCTGCGCTGTTGCAGGTAGGCGTCACGCAGGAAGGCGTAGGGATCGAACGTGGACTGCTCCAGGATGCGTCCCGCGGAAAGCAGGTCGGCGCGGGTATCCACCACCTCCAGGGCAAACAGGCCCCATTGCGTGGGCTGGTCCGGCAGATAGGTGTAGGGTTCGGTAAAGTAGTCTCCTCCCAGCCCGAAGCTGTCGCGTACCGTGCTGGGCCCCCAGAACGGGAGTACCAGATACGGTCCGGGAGGGATCCCCCAGTAACCCAGCGTCTGGCCAAAGTCCTCGTCCTGCCTGTAGAGGCCGAAGGCGCTGGCGGCATCCACCAGCCCGAACAACCCCAGGGAGCTGTTGATGGTGATGCGCCCCAGCGTGGTCATGGTCTCGGTTCCCTTGAACTGCAGCAGGCTGTTGATCATGGTGGTGACGTCGTCCAGGTTGCCGAAGAAGTTGGTGATCCCCTTATCCACGAAATCGGGTGTGACGGCCTGGTAGCCTTCCGCTATCGGCTTCGCCACGTATTTGTCCACCTTCTCGTTGAACGAGTAGATGGCGCGGTTATAGCGCTCCAGCGGATCCGGCCCCCTCTCCCCATGCGGTGCGCTGGCGCAGCCATGGAGCAGAGTGGCGGCTATCGACAGCAGAGCGGTTTTGTATACTTTTCGCAACAACCTGGGTGCCAAGGCGGTGAAAAGTGGGCATTCTATCCAAAGGAGTCGGTCGTTAGCCAGTGGTTATTTTGAACCGTCGTTGATTATGCGTACAATGCCGGGCTCTGATATATAGCTAAAGATGGTTCGCACAAGAATGGCTAGTGAACCGCCCCTGGTGGAAATTCGCGGACTGCGTTTCGAATACTCCGGAAGGACCATTTTCGACGGTATAGATATAGACATCCGGCGCGGCGGGGTGACCGCCATCATGGGGCCCAGCGGAACCGGCAAGACCACCCTGCTGCGCCTGATCGGTGGCCAGGAGCGGCCCATGTCCGGCTGTGTGCGGGTGGATGGAATGGAGGTGGCCAGGCTCTCCCGCAAACGGCTCTACGAGCTGCGCAAGCGCATGGGGATGCTGTTCCAGAGCGGAGCGCTGCTGACCGATCTGAGCGTGTTCGACAACGTGGCGTTTCCCCTCCGTGAGCATACCCGGTTGCCGGAGGAGATGATTCGCGATCTTGTGCTTGTCAAGCTGCAGGCGGTGGGGCTGCGCGGCGCCCGTGATCTGATGCCGGCGGCGCTCTCTGGTGGAATGGCGCGCCGGGTAGCGCTGGCCCGTGCCATCGCCCTGGATCCCATGATGATCATGTATGACGAACCCTTCTCCGGCCAGGATCCCATCTCCATGGGGGTGCTGGTCAAGCTGATCCGGGAGATCAATGATGCCCTGGGCATGACCACCATCATCGTATCGCACGACGTGCACGAGACCGCCGCCATCGCCGACTATCTATACCTGCTGTCGGAAGGCAGGGTGGTGGAGCATGGCACTCCCGCCCGGCTGCAGCGTTCGGGCTCCGAATGGACCCGGCAGTTTCTCAACGGTCTGCCGGACGGACCGGTGCCGTTTCACTATCCGGCTCCCGAGTTTGGCGTGGAGCTGCTGCAGCCGTGAACCAGCGGATAACTACCACTGTGCTGCAGCGGTTGGGGCACTGGGCGCTGGGGCGGCTGCAGCGGCTCGGACGCGGTAACCTGTTTCTGCTCCATGTGGTGCCGGGACTGCCAGGATTGCTGGCGCGGCCGGGTCTGATGGTGCAGCAGACGTTCGCCATCGGCGTGCTGTCGCTGCCTATCGTGGTGGTGGCGGGCCTGTTTGTTGGTATGGTTCTTGCCCTGCAGCTATACAACACCATGGTGGATTTTGGCGCCGAGCAGTCGCTGGGTCCGGTGGTGGCTCTCAGCCTGGTGCGTGAGCTGGGCCCGGTGGTGACCGCGCTGCTGTTCGCGGGAAGGGCCGGTTCCGCGCTGGCGGCCGAGATCGGCCTGATGAAGGCTACCGAACAGCTCTCCAGCATGGAGATGATGGCGGTGGATCCACTGCGGCGCGTCGTAGCGCCGCGCCTGGCTGGCGGGATTCTCTCCCTGCCGCTGCTGAGCGCCATCTTTAGCGCCGTCGGGATCAGCGGGGGGTTTCTGGTGGCTACCGGCCTGCTGGGAGTGGACAGCAACGCCTACTGGTCACAGATGCGGGCCAACGTGGATCTGTTCGACGATGTGGCCAACGGGGTGATCAAGAGCGTGGTGTTTGGTGTCGTCGTCACCTGGATCGCGGTTTTCGAGGGATATGACGCGGCACCCACCTCCGAGGGGGTGGCCCGTGCCACTACCCGCACGGTGGTGAACAGTTCGCTGGCGGTGCTTGGTCTTGACTTCATACTGACCGCATTGATGTTTGGAGACAATACATGAGGCAGTCGAGAGCCCTGGAGATCTGGGTGGGAGCATTCGTGGCAGCGGGCCTGGCGGCCCTGCTGATGCTGGCAATGAAGGTGAGCAACATCACCAGTTATGTACAGGGCGGCGGCTATCGGGTCAGCGCCGCGTTCGAGAACATCGGTGGCCTGACGGTTCGTGCGCCGGTACGCATTGCGGGGGTCCGCATCGGCCGGGTGAGCGATATCCGTTACGACGGCGAGAGCTTTCAGGCCATAGTTACCATGCGTATCGATGACCAGTACGACTATCTGCCGGCCGATACCTCTGCCAGCATCCTCACCGACGGGCTGTTGGGGGAAAACTACATTGGGCTGGAACCGGGTGGCGCGGAAGAGAGTCTCAAGGACGGCGACCGGATCGAGATTACCCAGTCCGCGATGGTGTTGGAGAAACTCATCGGTCAGTTTCTGTTCGGCAGATCGAAGGGGAGTGGCGATTAGATGAAGCGGGGCGTGATATATCTGGGGTTGCTCATCCTGCTGCTTTGGGCGGGGAGCGGCTGGTCGGCGCCGGAGGACGATCCGGTGGCTCTGGTAAAGGCCACTTCGGAGCAGATGCTGAAGGTGCTGCGCAAGCGGCGCGCGCAACTGGAGGACGAGCCGGAGCTGATCTACGAACTGGTGGAACAGATTGCCCTGCCGCACTTCGACTTTACCCGCATGTCGCGCTGGGTGCTGGGCAGGTACTGGCGCAAGGCGACTCCGGAGCAGCGGCGCCGTTTCGAGAAGGAGTTCCGCACGCTGCTGGTCAAGACCTACGCTACCTCCTTGCTGGAGTTTGTGGACGATGAGTTTCGCTACCCGCCGCAGCGCCTGGATCAAAAATCCAGGAAGGTCACGGTACGTACCGAAGTGCTGCGCGGCGGGGGGGCGCCGGTGCGCATCGAGTATCGCATGTTCAAGGGCAAGGAGGGCTGGAAGGCCTATGACGTGCTGGTGGAGGGGGTCAGTCTGGTGGCCAACTACCGCAGCTCTTTCGCCGACGAGATTCGGCAGAAGGGGTTGGACGGCCTGATAACCCGGCTTGCGCGGCACAACAATAATCGGGTTGATGGCTCGTGAGCGAGGAGGCGAGCGTAGAGAAACTGCCCGGCGGGATCTGGCGGCTTTCGGGGGAGCTGACCTTCGCTACTGTTCCGCGGTTGGTGGAGAGTACTGGCCCGGAGCTGGACGCCAGGCAGGGCGTACTGAAAATAGACCTGGAGGGAGTGTCGCGTGCCGACAGCGCTGGTCTGGTGCTGTTGATCGGCTGGCTGCGCCGGGCGCGGCGTCAGGGAGTACGGATCCTGTTCTGCAAGGTTCCGGAACAGTTGCTGAAAATAGCCAGGGTCAGTGGCCTGGAGAGCGTTCTTCCCTTTGACAGTGGTGTAGAATAGACTATAAATGGCTCGCGTAGCCGCTTAAAATAATAAAGTTTTCCCTTGCGAAGACTAAAGAATTGAGTTAGCTTGCACCTATAGCCACTATGCCGCGGATGGTTATGACGGTCACAACAAGAATATTCGCCACGATCCTCCTGGTGCTGCTCTCCGTTGCGGTGTGGGCGCAACCGGTGCAGGTGGGCGGGATCCGCCTGTCGCAATCGGCAGACAAGCTGCGTCTGGTATTCGATATCAGCTCTCCGGTGAAGCACAGGGTATTCCGGCTCTCCAACCCGGAGCGGGTGGTGCTGGATCTCTCCAACGCCAGTTCCGGCCGGTTGCGTCCGGTGGCCGCATCGACCGGCGGCTGGCTGAAGCGGATCCGTTCCGCGCGGCGGAACGGTGGTGATCTGCGCATGGTGCTGGATCTGGTCCGTCCGGTCACCCCCAGCAGCTTCATTCTCAAGCCAAATCGCAAGTATGGATACCGGCTGGTGGTGGATCTCGTGGCTACGGACGGGAAGAGCCGTGCCACCAAAGCTTCCCGGCCCGTCCCCGTTCCCCGCCGTGGCCGGGATGTGGTCATTGCCATAGATGCCGGTCACGGGGGTGACGATCCTGGCGCCATCGGGCGGAACGGTACCCGCGAGAAGGATGTGGTGCTGGCCATTGCCCGCAAGCTGGAGCGGCTGGTGAACCGGGAGCCTGGCATGCGTGCGGTCATGATCCGCGACGGAGACTATCGCGTGAAGTTACGGGAGCGGATCGAGCGGGCCCGGGGGCACAAGGCTGATCTGTTCGTCTCGATCCATGCCGATTCGTTCAAGAACCGGCGCGCCCACGGTTCCTCTGTATTCACGCTGTCGGAGCACGGCGCCAGCAGCGAGGCGGCGCGCTGGTTGGCGGAGAGAGAGAACGCGGCCGATCTAATCGGCGGGGTTAGTCTGGACGACAAGGACGAGGTGCTGGCCTCGGTGCTGCTGGATCTCTCCCAGACCGCGACCATCGAAGCCAGCAACGTCGTGGCTTCCTCGGTATTGCAACAGCTGGGAGAGGTGAACGCGTTACACAAGGATCATGTAGAGCAGGCGGGATTCGCGGTGCTCAAGTCGCCGGACATTCCCTCCATTCTGGTGGAGACCGCCTTCATCTCCAATCCCGGGGAGGAGCGCAAGCTCAAAAATGTCAGGCATCAGCAGAAACTGGCCAGAGCCATTCTTCAGGGGGTAAGAGCCTACTTCGTGAAAAATCCTCCACCTGGAACCACGCTTGCGCTGCGCTCGGAGGGAAAGCGTTATGTGATCCAGCCGGGTGACACCATCTCCACCATAGCGCGCCGTCACCGGGTACGGGTAGAGGAGTTGCGGCGCAGCAATGGACTGCGTGGCGACCTGCTGAGGGTGGGCGACGTGCTGCTGATTCCTGCCACTCTCGGCGGGTAGCCGCGTTTCGCGCCACGGGCCCGCCGCGGTTTTCCTTCCTGGTCGAGGGGGCGGGCCTAACCTGAATGGAGAACACCCCCTGGTACTCTTTCAAGGTAATAAATCAGGATTCAGTTGGAGGGACGCTGAATCCTGATTGGGTCTTCCTCAAATCGTGTGGGTGAAATGGTAAATCACCGCGTAGCGGCTTCGTCCTTGACAGGCGGAATGCACGCCACATACTCGGTAGCCAGAAGGGGATTGGGGCTTGTCTGGCTGGGGACAAGCGGATATCCACTACCTGCGCTAATTGCAACTGGTTCGGCTATCCCAAAGTGTCCCCAATCCCCCTTCTGCCGACCATCTTCCGGCGTGCGTTCCGCCTGTCAAGGATGATTTACCATTTCACCCACACGATTTGAGGAAGATCTTCCTAATTTATCACCTTAGTTACAGCCATGAAACCTGCTTCCCGCGTACACATTCTGTCTCCCCGGCTGGCCAACCAGATCGCGGCCGGGGAGGTGGTAGAGCGCCCGGCTTCCGTGCTGAAGGAGCTGCTCGAGAACAGCCTGGACTCGGGGGCCGGCGTCATCCGGGTAGATGTGGAGCGGGGCGGGGCAGGGCTGATCCGGGTGCAGGACGACGGTTGCGGCATACACCGTGACGATCTGGCGCTGGCGGTAAGCCGCCATGCTACCAGCAAGATAGAGAAACTTTCAGATCTGGAGCGGCTTTCCAGCATGGGGTTTCGGGGCGAGGCGCTGGCCAGCATCGCCTCGGTTGCGCGTTTCCGTATCGTGTCGCGAAGCGCGGAGATGGAGACCGCGTGGTGTCTGGAGGTGGCTGGCAGCGCAATTGAAGGGGAGCCGGTCCCGCAGCCGCGTGAGGTTGGAACCACGGTAGAGGTACGGGATCTGTTTTTCAATACTCCGGTGCGGCGCCGTTTTCTGCGCAGCGAGCGCACCGAGCAGGGTCATCTCGATGAGGTATTCAAGCGGGTGGCCCTGAGCCGTTTCGATATACGCTTCACGTTTCACAACTCTCAGCGTTGCGTGTACCGGCTGCATCCCTGCACGGACAGGCGGGACAGGGAGCGGCGTCTGGCGCAGTTATGTGGCAAGGGATTTCTGGAGCACGCGTTGCACATCGAGTTCGAGGCGTCCGGCATGCGCCTGCATGGCTGGCTGGCGACCCCCAAATTCGCACGCAGCCAGACCGATACGCAGTACTTCTACCTCAACGGGCGCGCCATCCGCGACCGGCTGGTGAACCACGCCATCCGCCAGGCCTATCGGGACCGTCTGTACGAGGGGCGGCACCCGGCCTATGTACTGTTTCTCGAAATGGCGCCAGAGCAGGTGGATGTAAACGTGCATCCCACCAAGCATGAGGTGCGGTTCCGGGAGGCGCGGCTGGTACACGATTTCCTGCTGAGTTGCCTGGAACAGGCGCTGGGGCGTGGAGAGGTGGATAGCGGAGAGATTCGCGGATCGGAAGCTGGCGATTCGCCATCCCCGTTGTTTCCGAAATACTCGGGAGCATCTCCCGGTCGACACAAAGCTGCGGCGGTAAAAGAGGAGATTGAGCTCTACAAGAGGCTGCATGAGCCGGCTGCTGGCGGTGGGGGAAGGGTAGTCGCCGACGATTCCCTTTCCTGGGGGCTGGTGGAGGACTTGTTTGGATGTTACGCCCTGGTGCGACAGGGGGAGCGGTATCTGCTGGTGGAGATTCAGCCGGCCCGGGAGATGTTGTTCCGGGAGCGTCTGGGCTACGCCCAAGAGGCGGGGGGGAGGGCCTCTCAGCCGTTACTGTTGCCGCAGCAGGTAGAACTGGAACCCGCTTCCGCTGCTGCTCTGGAGCGTTTCGGGAAACGGCTTTTGGAGCTGGGTCTGGAGGTCACCCTTGTTTCCCCCGACAGTGCAGTGGTGCGGCGGCTTCCCGCCCCATTGGCGGGGTGCGATGTAACACGATTGGTGCCTTCCCTTCTTACAGAACTGGCGCATGCCGAGAAGGAGGTGCCTGATCTGTGCGGTCTGCTGGCGCATCACGGTGCTGCTTTCGCCCCACGGCCCAGCCGGGACCAGCTGCAAGAGCTGCTTTACGATGTGCAACCCTTGGTGGAGGGGCGAGAGGGGCAGCATGTTTTCGTCGAGCTCTGCCTCGAGGATCTGCACGGACTGTTTCTGAGAATCAGAGGATGAGCCGGTTCCATCCTCTTCGAGTGTCCAGTCGCTATTCTGCGGCTCCGTAGAATTCCTCGGCCGCAGGCAAGGGGTGCTCCCGCACCGTCGGAACCACGTCGTCAAAGAAGTAGTCGGGGTGCTGCGCCCAAAACAGATACCAGGGATTGATCCGCTCTATGGCGACCTGTAGCAGCTCCTGTGAAGAAAATGTTTTTCCGTAACAGTCCCAGTTACACCATTGGATATCGATACTGTTGGGTGTGTCCCAGCGATTCCTCTTGTGAATGGCATAGACCTCCTCGAGTACCCCATCGGCCCGCAGGGGGTGCACATCCGGCCCGCCAGTTGCGATACCGTTACTGCGCAGGAACTCGGAGAACTCCTCCAGATCGAAGGGGGCGTAGTTGATCATCTGGGTAACCACCTTGTCGGGAAATGCTTTCTTGGTAGCCAGAGCCAGCTCCTTGAATGAACTGTAGATCTTTTCGACGGGGTTCGGATTGGCTCCCGTGGAGGTCTCGTCCAGGGTGACTCCTTCTATGAAAGGCTCTCGGTTGAAACGCTCTCCAAGAGCCGCATACAGCGCTCTGTGCCGCCGATCGAATTCGTCGTTCCCGCGGCATACCACCCAGTGCCCATCGTTGACGCCACGCCAGAAGGTACCATAGAAAACCCGGCCGTCGGGACTTGGCTGTCCACATCCATAGTCGGGATTGTCCCACATGTATTCCGGGACATGGGGTTGGTATTGAGCAAAATACTGTGTCTCCTTGATCTGGAGCCAGAGGCGCTTGCCCATCTGCTGCAGATAGGCGAGATCGCTCTCTATCTCCGAGAAGTCGTAGACGCCAGGTGCTGGTTCAAGCGCTCTCCAGCTATATATCTTTTTAACGCCGACGAAATCCGGATTGTCCCTGATGGTGTCAAAATCACCGGTAGAGGCGCGCTGGCCCACAATCATGAAATATCCGGGATGAAAGTTTTGCGGGTCGACCGAGTCCGGATACGAGCCGAAGTCATCGCCCTTGGATCCGGCCGCATAGGGATTCAGGCATCCAGCGGGCAGCACCAGTATGACAACGAACCAGTATACGGCATATCTTTTGACGGCAAGCAATACCTCCATGTCTGCTCTCCTCTCGTTTCGTGATCGCATATTCGGGGGATTCCCGCATATGTTCCTTGAAGTAAGTGCAATGAACTGTGCTCCAGTTCTCGAATATCCATCTCTTGCGCGCTTGCGCTCCCGTGGTAATCACGCTATCTCCTCGACCAGCTCCAGGATGCCCACCAGCTCCAGATGGACCACCACCGTGGCCTGCCTCCCGCGTCATTGACCGGACCACAGCTGATGTTTCCGTCGGCGCTGCCGAATATGCTCTCCACCCGTATGTTGCCACTGCTGTCGTGGCCACAGTCGGCCACAATGGTATCGTCGCTCCAGCTGGTTACGGTACAAGCCCTCTGTCTGGTGCTATCGAACAACATGGTTCCCGATCCCTCGGCGTTTAGGTAACTACTAAAACCAGAGCCGCGGACGGTGATGTTACCCTTGTTGCAACTCACCTGATCAACAGTCACATCGGGCCTGATTACCAGATTGGCAACGGGGCTGCGTACAGTTCCCTTGACCAGATAGAGGTCATAACTGCCGGCAGGGAAACCGTCCGGAATAACCACTTCAAGGAGGGTATGGGTGACCCTTTCAGGCTCGAATTCGTAACGGATACCGTTTCTGTCTTCCAGGACGAGTCTGGCGGTGATCTCCACCGGGCCGTCGGGGCTCTCCACGGTGCTGATAAAACCGGAGCCGGTAAAGGTGAGCACCCTGGGTTCCGGGGAGTTGGCTGCGCTGCGCATTCTGCCTCCGCCATGCATGCCGCGCCCCCTGGTCCTCATATGGCTGAAGGTTGGAACGATATTCGCACTCCCGGTGGATTCCTCCTCGCTCTGCAGTATCGCCTGCACGCCAGCACCCTGGAAATTTCCGTGGCACCCCCTGCAGTTGGCAGGACTGCCAATATGGCCCCAGAACGGTGCCTCTTTCCCTGGTGTTATGCCGTCTCCGTCCTTGTCGAACTCTATATTGTGCAGGGAGCTGACACCGTGACATCTTTCACAACCGCGGATTGTATAGTTTGGCGCCTCCGCGTCGTGGCAGAGATCGCAACCGTGTCTGGAACCGCTATTGGGCTGGCCGACGCCGGTTCCATGATGGGTTTCATAGTTACTGGATACCAGCTGCCCGGTCATCTGATCCTGGCCCGAGTAGTGGCAGTGAGTGCAGTTTCCCTTGCGCCGGCCGTTGTAGGCAGCCACCGGCGGTTCGAAGCGGTTTGACGGACTGGTGGTGTCGTAGTTGTCTCCTGGCCAGGGGGTTATGATCGAGATTTCATAATCCGGCACGTAGTGACCGTCGTTGGGGTCGTTGATGAGGCTGCCGTGGCATAGGTGGCACTTTGCCTCCTGTGCCTTTTGGGTCAGATGGTGGACCGATGCTATCCCCGGCGTTTGCGCGTGACAGTTGAGACAGTTTCGGAACTCCGCACTGGACGGATCCTGTGCGAAGCCGAAATATCCCCCGCCGGGTCTGGCTGGATCGACGATCCAGTCCACCTTGTGGCAGGTAATGCATTTGTGGGTGCCGTCGGGTGAGTCTTCCGGAAACGGCGATGCGGAATAATCCCCAATAGGAGTGTCTATGCGCAGATGGTGTCTGTCGGGCAGGTAGCCGCTGTTCACCGGCGCCGGACTGTTTCCGGGATCACCATGGCAGCCCAGGCAGGTTTGAAAGGTCATGTCGTTGAACACGCCATCGGGTATGCCCATGTTCTGGTTGACCGGCGGGGGCGGAACGGTGGCCCATAAGGTACCGCACAGCAGTGCCAGCCACAGCGAGAGGATCGCTTTTGTCATGGGTTTCATCGCTATCCTATACAGCCTTACAGTTGATGGCCCAGCAGCAAGCTGGCGGACCGGGCTACCTGCAACCACCGCCCCCCATGCCACCCCCCATGCCACCCCCCATGCCACCGCCCATGCCGCCC
>DRMK01000175.1 GCA_011322575.1 Gammaproteobacteria bacterium | reverse complement strand
TGTGACGCCCACCTCACCCTGCACCAGCAGCAGCAGTGCCTGCGCTGCCACCACTGCGGCCGGGAGCAGCCGCTGGACAGCCAGTGCCCGGAGTGCGGCAGCCTCGATCTGCGCGCCCTGGGAGCGGGAACCGAGCGCATCGAAACGGTGCTGCAGGAGCGCTTTCCGGAGTTCAGCATGGCGCGTCTGGATCGCGACAGCACGAGCCGCAAGGGGAGCATGCAGCGGCTGCTGGGGGAGATCCGCGCGGGCCAGCGGCGCATCCTGATCGGCACCCAGATGCTCACCAAGGGCCACCACTTCCCGGATGTCACACTGGTGGGGATCCTGGATGCGGATCAGGGTCTGTTCAGCGCCGACTTCCGCGCCTCCGAGCGCATGAGCCAGCTCATCGTCCAGGTAGCCGGACGGGCCGGGCGGGCGGAGCGCCCCGGCCAGGTGGTGATCCAGACCCACCATCCGGAGCACCCCCTGCTGCAACAGCTCATAACCGAAGGCTACTCCGGCTTCGCCCGCAGCGCCCTGGAGGAGCGCCGCAGCGCCGAACTCCCTCCCTACCGGTTCCTGGCGCTGCTGCGCGCCGAGGCCACCGGGCGGGACTTGCCGCTGCAGTTTCTGCAGGAAGCGCACCGGCAGGCCGGCCGGATGGAGATGGACGGCATCACCCTGTGGCAGCCGGTGCCCGCCCCCATGGAGCGAAGGGCCGGACGCTACCGGGCGCAGCTGCTGCTGCAATCCGCAAGCCGGGGCGCGCTGCACCGGCTGCTGGACCAACTGCTCCCCCTGCTGGAGGGAAGCAAGAGCGGCCGCAGGGTGCGCTGGTCGCTGGATGTGGATCCGGTGGATCTGTATTGAAACGGGTTCTTCCCCGAATCGCGTGGGTGAAATGGTAAATCACCGCGGAGCGGCTTCGTCCTTGACAGGCAGAATGCACGCCGGAAGATGGTCGGCAGAAGGGGATTGGGGACACTTTGGGATAGCCGGACTACTTGCAATTGGCGCAGGCTTGTGGATAACCTGGTAGTCTCCAGCCAGACACCCCCAATCCCCTTCTGGCTACCGAGTATGTGGCGTGCATTCTGCCTGTCAAGGATGATTTACCATTTTTTCACCCACACGATTCGGGGAAGAACCTTGAAACATTGAGTTGTCCTCCCCGAGCAGGGATAATGATCGTTTTGCCGGGAACCCCATGAAGCACCACCTGCAACAGCTGATCGGCTCTGCGCTCACGGCCCTGCAGAGGGACGGGCTGCTCCCTGCGCGCCGCTCTCCGGAGATTCATATCGAACGCAGCCGCGACGCCAGTCACGGCGATTTCGCTTGCAACATCGCCCTTGCCCTGGCCAGCGAGGCGCGCCGCAAACCGCGCCAGCTGGCAGAGCTGCTGGTGGAGGCGCTGCCGCCATCGGAGCTGGTAGAGAAAGTAGAGATCGCCGGCCCCGGCTTCATAAATTTCTTCCTGACCGCGGCCGCCTTCCAGAACGTGGTGCGCGAGGTGCTGGAGGCCGGCGAGGCCTACGGGCGCTCCACCATTGGCTCCGACCAGCGGGTGCAGGTGGAGTTCGTCTCCGCCAACCCCACCGGCCCCCTGCATGTCGGGCACGGGCGCGGTGCCGCCTACGGCGCGGCGGTAGCGGACCTGCTGGCCGCGGCCGGTTTCCAGGTGCATCGTGAATACTACGTGAACGACGCCGGGAGGCAGATGGAGATCCTCGCCACCAGCGTCTGGCTGCGCTACCTGGAGCGCTGTGGCGAGAGCTTCTCCTTTCCCAGCAACGGCTACCGGGGCGACTACATCTACACCATCGCCGGAGAGCTGGAGCGGGAACACGGCACCGGACTGTGCCGCAGCGCCGCCTCCCTGTTCAGCGGCATCCCCGCGGATGAGCCGGAGGGCGGGGACAAGGAGCGGCACATCGACGCCCTCATCGAGCGCAGCCGTGACCTGCTGGGAAACGGCTACGAAACCGTGCTGCAGACCGCCCTCAACCACATAGTGAGCGAGATCCGCGGTGATCTGGAGCAGTTCGGCGTGGTTTACGAGGAGTGGTTCTCGGAGCGCTCCCTGACCGAATCGGGAGCGGTGGCGCGGGTAATCGAACGCCTGCAGCAGGGGGGCCACCTGTACGAAAAGGGGGGCGCCCTCTGGTTCCGCTCCTCGCAGTTCGGGGACGAAAAGGATCGGGTGGTGGTGAGGGAGAACGGCCAGCCCACCTATTTCGCCTCCGACATCGCCTACCACGCGGACAAGATGGAGCGCGGCTTCGCGCGGGTAATCGATGTCTGGGGCGCCGATCACCACGGCTATGTACCGCGCATCAGGGCGGCCCTGGAAGCGCTCGGCTACGATAGCCGGCGGCTGGATGTGCTGCTGGTGCAGTTCGCCAACCTGTACCGCGACGGCAAGCGGATCCCCATGTCCACCCGCTCCGGATCGTTCGTGACCCTGCGCGAGCTGCGCGAGGAGGTGGGCAACGACGCGGCGCGCTTCTTCTACGTGATGCGCCGCTGCGAGCAGCACATGGATTTCGATCTGGAGCTGGCCAAGTCACAGAGCAACGACAACCCGGTCTATTACGTACAGTATGCCCACGCCCGGGTGTGCAGCGTGCTGCGCCAGCTGGAGGAGAAGCAGCTGAGCCACGACCGATCCGCCGGCCTGGAGCAGCTTGATCTGCTGACGGAGAGACACGAACAGAAACTGCTGCGCAGCCTCTCCCGCTACCCGGAGGTGGTGGAATCGGCCGCACTGGGCCATGAGCCGCACCTGCTGACCCACTACCTGCGCGAGCTGGCCACCGATTTCCACACCTACTACAACGCCCACCAGTTTCTGGTGGAGAGCGCGGAGCTGCG
>DRMK01000174.1 GCA_011322575.1 Gammaproteobacteria bacterium | reverse complement strand
GTGAATGGGCCAGGTGGTATCACTCTTCACCTCCCCGGCATTGTCGATGGGCGTACCCAGTACGTTCATGATGCGCCCCAGGGTACCGGTGCCCACGGGCACCTTGATGGGTTCACCGGTATTCACCATCTCCATGCCGCGCTTCATGCCATCGGTGCTGCCCAGAGCGATGGTGCGCACCACGCCGTCGCCCAGCTGCTGCTGCACCTCCAGGGTAAGGTCCAGATCCTTGTTGATGAGCGCATCGTAGACCTTGGGCACGGAGTCACGCGGATACTCCACATCCACCACAGCGCCTATGATTTGTACGATCTTTCCAGAACTCATTTGTCGGTACCCCTTGAAATGTGTAATCTCTTCTGCGATGCGGCTCTGCGCACCCCGATCCCCTAAAACCTATACTGCGGCCGCTCCACCCACGATCTCCGACAGCTCCTGGGTGATCGCCGCCTGACGCGCCTTGTTGTAGACCAGCTGCAGATCCTTGATGAGCTCACCGGCGTTGTCGGAGGCGCTCTTCATCGCCACCATGCGCGCCGCCATCTCGCAGGCTATGTTCTCCACCACCGCCTGATACACCTGGGACTCGATGAAACGCATCAGCAACCCATCCAGCACCGCCTTGGCGTCCGGCTCGTACAGGTAATCCCAGTGGTGCTTGAGCTCTTCATCCTCCACCGGCTCCACCGGCAGGAGCTGCTGCATCTGCGGCTTCTGGGTCATGGTGTTCACAAAGCTGTTCTGCAGCAAAAAGAGGCGGTCTATACGCCCTTCGTAATAGGCGTCAAGCATGACCTTGACGGTGCCGATCAGATCCGTCAGCTGCGGAGCATCCCCCAGATGGGTTATTTCGCCGACGATGTTGGCACCGAGGCGCTTGGCAAAGGCCAGCCCCTTGTTGCCGATAACGCAGACGTCCAGCTCGACCCCCTTGTCGCTCCACTCCTTCATCTCCTTCACGGCGGTACGGAACAGGTTGACGTTGAGCCCGCCGCACAGACCGCGATCAGTGGAAACCAGGATGAAACCGACCCGCTTCACCTCCCTCTCGGAAAGAAACGGGTGCTGGTATTCTGGGTGGGCATTGGCCAGATGACCGATGACGTTGCGGATCTTCTCGGCGTAAGGGCGCGAGGCAAACATGCGATCCTGCGCCTTGCGCATCTTGCTGGCCGCCACCATCTCCATGGCCTTGGTTATCTTCTGGGTGTTCTGGATACTCTTTATCTGAGTACGTATTTCCTTTGCACCGGCCATCGGCTATGCCTCGCTTACCAGGTATGATTGGCTTTGAAATCGTCCATCGCCTTGCGCATGGCGGCGGCGATCTCGTCATTGTAATCGCCGCTGGCGTTTATCTTGTCCAGCAGCTCTTTCTGCGAGGAGCGCAGATAGCCGTGCAGGGCCTGCTCGAAGTCCACGATCTTGTTAACTTCGATGTCATCCAGATACCCCTCCTCCGCAGCAAACAGGGAGAAGGCCATCTCGGCGATGGAGAGCGGCGAGTACTGGGGCTGTTTCATCAGCTCGGTGACGCGCTGGCCACGCTCCAGCTGCTTGCGGGTGGCCTCGTCCAGATCCGAGGCAAACTGGGCAAACGCGGCCAGCTCGCGGTACTGGGCCAAGGAGAGACGCACGCCACCGCCCAGCTTCTTGATGATCTTGGTCTGCGCCGCGCCACCGACGCGGGACACCGAAAGACCGGCGTTGATGGCCGGCCGGATACCGGCGTTGAACAGGTCGGTCTCCAGGAAGATCTGACCATCGGTGATGGAGATCACGTTGGTGGGCACGAAGGCGGAGACGTCACCCGCCTGGGTCTCGATGATGGGCAGCGCAGTGAGCGAGCCGGTCTTGCCCTTTACCTTGCCACCGGTCAGCTTCTCCACATACTCGGCATTGATGCGCGCCGCGCGCTCCAGCAGGCGGGAGTGCAGGTAGAACACGTCACCGGGATAGGCCTCGCGGCCCGGAGGACGGCGCAGCAGCAGGGATACCTGACGGTAGGCCCAGGCCTGCTTGGTGAGATCGTCGTACACGATCAGTGCATCTTCCCCCTTCTCGAGGAAATACTCACCCATGGAGCAGCCCGCATAGGGGGCGATGTACTGCATGGCGGCAGACTCGGAGGCGGTGGCGGCCACCACGATG
>DRMK01000173.1 GCA_011322575.1 Gammaproteobacteria bacterium | reverse complement strand
CCGCATCTACGACGGCCACCTGCAGGTGGCGCGCACCCTGGCGGAAGAGCACGGCATGGAGATCACCACCAGCCTGCTGGACGGCAAACCCCACGAGGCCATCGGCAAATATCTGCGCGGTATCGATCCCTCCCTGCTGGTACTGGGAAAGGTGGGGATCCACGCCGACGCCGAACTGGACATCGGCAGCAACAGCGAGCAACTGCTGCACGACGCCCCCTGCGCCGTGCTGCTGAGCCAGCGGGAGCACCAGCCGGCGGTGGATCTGCTGGCGTCGGTCAGCACCTCCTGGACCGCCGAGGCGGAACAGCGCATGCAGAAGGTCCCCTCCTTCGTGCGCGACATGGCGCGCATGGCCATCCTGCGCTATGCCCAGGAGCGCGGCCATACGGTGATCACCGAACGCATCGTGGAGGAGGCGACCGCAGCCCTGATGCCCGGCCACGCCCGGCGGGCCATGGCCGAGATCGTGGCGGCGCACGACGCCGGGGAGCTGAAGGGGGCTAGCGGGGAGGAGATAATGAGCTGGTCGGAGGAGGCCGAGACGCTGCTGCAGACGGTGGAGGAGCCGCCGTTGCGCGGCAATCTCGCCATGCGGGCCGAAAAAAGGGCGCGGCAGGATGGCTGCACCGTGGTGGAGCCACGGCACGTCACCCCCTTCCTGGAGAGTCCCCCGGCAGACCCCGGCGGCCGGATCCACTGGCAGGCGGCGGCGCTGGCGAGGCTGGCGCGGGTTCCGGAAGGGTTCATGCGCGACACCGCCCGCCGCCACATCGAGGAGCACGCCAGAGGGTATGGTCACCGTGAGATCACCCTGGAGATCGCCGAGCAGGGGCTGGCGACGGCGCGCGAGGAGATGGCGAAACAGATGCAGAAACCCGGTGGCCCGCCATGAACCAGCTGTTCCTGCTGGCCATCAACCTGACCCGGCGCTGCAACCTGGCCTGCGCCCACTGCTATCTGGACGCCGCCACCCTGCAGCACGGCACGGAGGAGGAGCTGACCAGCGCGGAGGTGTGCCGTCTGCTGGACGAGATCGCCGCGCGCAGCACCGAGACCATGGTGGTGCTGACCGGCGGCGAGCCGCTGCTGCGCAGCGATCTGGAGCAGATACTGGCCCACGGCAGCGCCCTGGGGCTCGCCATGGTGGTGGGCACCAACGGCCTGCTGCTGACCGAGCCGAGGGTCCGCTCCCTCAAGGCGGCCGGGACGATGGGGCTCGGCATCAGCCTGGACTTCCTGGATCCGGAGTACCACGACAACTTCCGCGGACGCCCCGGCAGCTGGCGCAGGGCCCTGGCCGGAATGGAGGCCTGCCGCCGCCACCGGCTGCCGTTTCAGATCCACTTCTCCGTCACCAGGGAGAACGCCGGCCAGCTACCCGCCATGATCCGTTTCACGCGCAGCGTGGGGGCGCGGGTGCTCAACATCTTTTTTCTGGTATGCACCGGACGGGGAGAGACCATGTCCGACATCTCTCCGCAACGCTACGAGCAGCTCCTGCGCCAGATAGCCGAGGCGCAGGAGGAGCATCCCGACATCATGATCCGCGCCCGCTGCGCCCCCCACTACAAGCGCATCATCCATCAGCGGGATCCACGTTCACCCCTCACCCTGGCGGAGGGCTACGAAGGGGGCGGCTGCCTGGCGGGGCGGCACTACTGCCGCATCACCCCGGAGGGAACGGTCACCGCCTGCCCCTACATCGAGACTGGAGCGGACAACATCCGGGAGCGTGGTTTCCTGGAGATCTGGGATCACGCCCCCCTGTTCCGGCAGCTGCGCAGGCCGCGCCTGCGGGGGCGCTGTGGCGAGTGCGAGTACCGCCTGCTGTGCGGCGGCTGCCGGGCCCGCCCCCTGGCCGCTGGGGGCGGCCTCATGGACAGCGATCCCTGGTGCGCCTACACCCCCGGCGGCGGCGCGCCCATCCTCCCCCTGCAGCCCGCCGCGGAGAGCTCCATCGAGTGGAGCCCGGAGGCGGAACGACGCCTCGCGCGGGTGCCCCCCTTTCTGCGCAAGATGGTGAGAAAGCGCGCCATGGAGCATGTCCGCCGGCAGGGGGGATCGGTGGTGACCGGGAAACACCTGACGCAGCTGGCCGCGGGACGTTTCAAAGAGCAGCCGGCGACGGATGGCGCTGCGGAGGAGCTGCCCTGGACCGCCGAGGCGCGCTCCCGCCTCGCGGCCCTGCCCCCGTTCCTGCAGGGCGCGCTGCGCCGCGCGGCGGAGGAGGCGGCCCGCAGCGAGGGGCGGCTGGAGGTCAACACCCGGCTCCTCGAACGGCTGGAGGGGCAGGAGGAGCCGTCGCGCCGGATGGGGTGGGAGCCGGAGGCGGAGCGGCTGCTGAACGAGGCGCTGGAGAGGAGATCCCCTCCGGTGCGGCTGTTCCTGCGGCCCTCGCTGGAGATGGCGGCGGAGCGCGAGGCGGCGCGGCGCGGCGCCGCCACGGTTACCGCGCAGGATATGCGGCGGGTGCTGGATACCGATACCGCCGGGGTGGAGTGGGAGCCGGAGGCGCTGCGCCGGGTGGAATCGGCCCCTGAATTCATCCGCGCCGGGATCAAGAAGGCGGCGGAGTGG
>DRMK01000172.1 GCA_011322575.1 Gammaproteobacteria bacterium | reverse complement strand
CCAGAATCTTTACACCTTCGGTGGGGCGGCCATCCGTCCGCCTGGCGCATTGGGCAAGGTAGTAGGCAAGACCGAGCTGTTCGGCAAGTCGAAGCAGAACCGCCAGTTCACCAGGCCCACCGACGACAGCTATGAGTTCGAGCCTACGGCGATAGCCTCTACCCTTTACTCCTGGTTTGGCGTGCAGAATCCGGAGGTGTTGACCAGAGACGGGCGGTATTCTCCTGACGGAGAGAAGGCGATAAACGAAACGTTTCCCGGTGAGCCGCCACTGTTTGGATAGGCTGGCGACCCTACTATAGGCACCAGAATTTTACCTCCTGCGCCTCGAGGAACTCCCTCGCCTGGCTTCCCTGCAGCATGGCCATGGTGGAGAGCATTCCGGCCTCCAGGCAGGTGTCGGCTATTACGGTCACCGCGCGCGGGGCGTTCGGTACTGGCCAGCCGGTGGTGGGATCCAGAATGTGGCTGTAACGGATCCCGTCCTTGAGCAGAAAGCGCCGCGCGTCTCCGCTGGTCGCCAGCCCCCCCCGCGACAGGTTTACGGCGCCGATCTGATTGACTCCGGTGGCGTCGGGGTCGTCAACACCCACGGCCCAGGGTTCACCTTCGGAACGTGGTCCCAGGGCGTAGAGATCGCCGCCGAAATTTATCAGCACCCCGCTGCGTAGCTCGCGGAGGATCAGGCGGGCGGTCTGGTCCACGGCGTACTCCTTGCCGATACCTCCCAGATCGATCTCCATACCGGGGCGCAGAGTGATGACCGGCCGTTGCCAGATCACCTTGTCCCATCCCACTCGCGGCAGGATTGCTGCGACAGCATCTGGTTCCGGGACGTTGTCGCTGCCGTCAAAGCGCCATACCTCGCGCAGCACCCCCGAGGTGATGTCAAATTTCCCCTCGCTGATCTCCCAGCACTGTTGGGCGAAATCCAGCAGGTTGGCGGTTTCGTCGTCAACGGTAACCGGTTTGCCCTCGCTGCTGTTGATCAGGTGAACGGGGTTGTTCTGCCGGTAGCGGCTGAATTTGTGTTCGATGCGCCTGGCCTCGGTATGGGCCACCAGCAGCAGCCTCTCCGCCAGAGCGCGGTCTTCGGCGGCAATCAGGAGCTCGCAGGGGCTGGCCATGGCGCGGAAGCTGCCGCGCCAGTAACCGGCCTCGCGGATGAGTAGGGGGGAGTCAGTCAAACTCCTTCTTAAAACTTGCCTGGAAGATCAGCGCCTTGTTGGTGTCGTACTCCGCCTCGGCGAAGGACTGGTAGAGATACTCGAGGCGGAATCGTAGCGTTCCTCCCCAAGCGGGACGTCCGTACTTGGCTCCGAGCGTTATGCTGTTGATCTTGTCCAGACGATAGTCGGCGCTGGCATATTCGGGTTCCGGACCGTAGGGCAGGCTGTGGTAGAAGAAATCGGCGGCACTCTGGGTGTACAGCCGCAAGTGTGGCTCCAGATACTGTCCCGCGGACAGATTTCTGCGATGACGGTAGTCGATGGTGTGGGATCCGATTCCCCAATCGTCCCAATAGTAGCGGTAGGAGAGCTGGATTGTATCGCGGTTCTCCAGCTGGTGTACCAGTTTCCCATATAGTGTCTGGCGCAGCCGGCTGTCGGGGCGGCTTTCGTAGAAGCGTTTCAGTTCGATCCCTTCCCGGGTCATACTGATCACCTTGTAGGGATCGGTGAGATAGCCATCCAGCGTCTTGATGGTATAGTTCAGCTGGGCCACGGTGCGACGGTTGATAATGCGGGATACTCCCAACATCCCCTCGAGGCCGCGCTTGTTGCCGGCGGGGAAGAACGTTGGATTGCCGTTGTTCTCATCCACGTCACCCATCGGCTTGGGGGTTCTGCCGGAGCTCTGGAAGATGGTGTCGTAAGAGGTTGCGATACCGGCGGTGAATGTGACGCTGCGATCTTCGTTGTCCCGTTCCAGGGTAAGGTTGCCGCCGTATGCCTCGTAGTCCCGTTCTACCGAAACGCTCGCGCCGTAGTTTATCCGCAGCGTGCGTCTGAGACTGTGGGTCAGGCCTAGATTGATCCCCAGGCGGGTGTCATCAAACTCGGCCAGATCAGGAGTGCCAGAGGCGGTTTTGTAACCATTACCGCCGGACGAGGGGGTGGTCACCGTTACCGTCCCGCCCGATTTCACCGCCCCGGTGGGGGTGGCGCCGGTGATGGTGTCATAGACCGCCTCCAGCGTTAGCAGGTGGTTGTCTCCCAGCGTAACATTGGCGTTAGTGACGACCTTGTTGACGGTGACCCGGTCGGTTTCGCTGTAGAGCAGGTACGAGGCGTCGGCGGTCCAGGAGCTCTCGGTCGCCCCCGCCTGCTGGGCACCCTGGGAGAGCAGGGTGCAGGTGGCGATAGCCAGTTTGCTGCGAATCGATTTCATGTGGTTGTCGTGCCTGCCTTTATTGTCTAGTTACAGCCGCACCCACCTCCACCGACCCCCCTTCCGCCGGTGGAACCCTCCT
>DRMK01000171.1 GCA_011322575.1 Gammaproteobacteria bacterium | reverse complement strand
CGGCGCCGGGCAGATGAGCCGGGTCTACAGCGCCCGCATCGCCGGCATCAAGGCGGCGGACGAAGGTTTGCAGGTATCCGGTTCGGTGATGGCCTCGGATGCCTTCTTTCCCTTCCGGGACGGGATCGACGCCGCAGCGAAGGCAGGTATCCGAGCAGTCATCCAGCCGGGGGGCTCCGTTCGCGACGAGGAGGTGATTGCAGCCGCGGACGAACACGGGATGGCCATGGTATTCACCGGTATGCGCCACTTCCGGCACTAGTAGGTAATAAATTAGGGTTCAGTTGGAGAGATGCTGAATCCCGACTGGGTCTTCCTAATCTATTACAGAGCACTAGCGCCCGCCGCCATCCCCCTCCCGCTGCCGGGACTCCTTCAGCAGCCGCTCGATCTGCTCCAGGCGCTGCTCCATCCGCCGCAGCTGATCCTGCACCTGGGTCTCCCCCTTGACGATCCCGCGGTTCACCAGAAAGGCGGAGATGTTGGCAGTCACCAGCGCCAGCAGCAGCACGCTCAGCACCAGTAGGATGAACCCCACCAGCCGCCCCTGCTCGCTCACCGGAACCACGTCGCCGTAACCCACCGTGGTAACCGTGGCCATGGCCCACCAGATCCCCTCCCACGGGGTATCGATGCCGGGATCGATATATGCGATCAGGAAACCGGCCACCAATACCACGAACAGCATGATGAACAGGCTGTTGCCCAGGTGGTGCTGCGCCAGCACCTGGCGCCAGGTGCGCGAAACCCGCAGCAGCAGACCGAACATCAGCACCAGACGCAGACCACGCAGGATCCCGGCCAACGGGGTGTCACCCCACAGCAAGGGAAAACCGGTGACAATAATGGCCAGGTTGATCCAGTTGGTCAGCAGATAGCGGCGCCGGTCGCGCACCAGGCTGGTGAGGATTGCGGTCTCCGCCACGAACGCCAGCCATACCAGCCAGTCGGCCACCCGCGAGACGGAGGGCGGGATCAGCCGGGCGCTCTCCAGCGCCCACTGCAGCAGGATCCAGAGCACCAGGATCAGCATGGGCCACTCGAAACGCTGCGCCCAACGCCGCGCCGCTCCGGTCTCGTGCGGATCCACGCCCCCCAGGCCGGCCAGCCACCGGTAGCGTGCCTTCATCTGCATCGGCGGTAGATACTATCTGCCCGGCAACAGGGAGATCCCGCCCCCGGCGCGCGCCAGGCGCGGCAGATGTCCGGTCAGTCCCATGGCGTGCTGGATGAATCCGCGCTTGACGGGCGGCAGGGCGTCGGTGAGCGTCAGCCCCAGGTTGCGCGCCCAGCACAGCGGCGTGAGTTCGCTGCCGAACAGCCGTTGGAAGCCATCCATGGCGCCCATCATGGGTATGTTGTCGCTCTTGCGCCAGCGCTCGTAGCGGCGCAGGGTGGCGGGCTGCCCGATGTCCCGCCGGCTGCTCCAGGCCTGCGCAATCACCTCCGCCAGGGTGGCGGCGTCCGCCAGTCCCAGGTTTACCCCCTGGCCGGCAAGCGGGTGGATGGCGTGCGCCGCATCCCCCGCCAGCACCAGGCGCGGGCGGATGTAACGGCTGGCGTGCTGCAGCCGCAGGGGAAATGCCGCCCGCTCCGCTATCCACTCCACCCGCCCCAGGGTATGCTCGAAACTCTGACCTAGCTGCTCCATGAAGGCGCCCTCCTCCATCTCCAGCAGCTGTTCGGCATGCTCCGGCGTGACGCTCCAGACTATGGAGCTGTGGCCCTCGGCGAGGGGCAGGAAGGCCAGCGGCCCCTCAGTGGTGAAGCGCTGCCAGGCGGTGTCGCGGTGGTGGCGCTCGGTTCTGGCCACGGTGATCACCGCGGTCTGCCGGTACTCCCAGCCATGGGTGGTGATGCCGGCCTGGCGGCGCACCCAGGAATCGCGCCCGTCCGCGCCCACCAGCAGCGCCGCGCTCAGCTCCCGCCCGTCCTCCAGCGCCACCTCGACCCGTTCCTCGCGGAACTCCAGGGTATCGATGCGCGCCGGGCAGATGAGCTCCACGTTGGACAGCTCCGCGAGCCGTTTCGCCAGGGCGGCCTGGATCACCCGGTTCTCCACGATGTGGCCCAGATTGGGCTCGCCGACATCGGCCGCCGAAAAGTGCACCGAGCCGGAGCCGGTGGCGTCCCAGACATACATGTCGCTGTAGGGGTGGACGCGGCGCCTCACCATCCCCTCCCAGGCGCCCACGTTGTCCAGGATGTGCTGGGAGGCACGGGTGAGGGCGCAGGTACGGATCCCCCAGCTCTCCCTGGGCCAGCGCTGCCTGGCCTTGTGCAGATCGATCACCGCGATGCGCAGCGGGGTGTCCCCCAGCGCCGCCGCCAGCGTTGCGCCCACCATGCCGCCGCCGCAGATGATCAGATCGTGGGTCCGGTTCCGTTTCACAGGGGTACTCCTCTCTCGAGGCGCGACAGGCGCCCGATGCGGCCCATCGCCTGGCGCGCCAGAAGGTGTTTCAGGGGTGGCAGCAGATCCAGCGCCACCAGCCCGGCGTCGCGCAGTGCGGTCAGGGGGAAGATGTTGTTGGAGAAGGTCCGCACCAGGCTGTCGGTAAACAGGGTGGTGCGCAGATAGTCGCCGCGCCGTGCCGCGCCGTACCGCTCCAGCACCGTCATCTCCCCGATATCCTGACCGCTGGCGTGGGCATCGGCCAGCACCTCGGCGAGTACCGCCACATCGCGCAGGCCGAGGTTGAATCCCTGGCCGGCCACCGGGTGCAGCAGGTGGGCGGCGTTGCCCACGATGGCCAGCCGCGGCCGCACCCGCTCGCGCACGTGCATCAGGGAGAGGGGGTAGGCCACCCGCCGGCCAATCTCCAGGAAACGGCCCAGACGGTTGCCGAACCGCTCCTGCAGGCGCTGCAGGAACTGCCGGTCGCTCAGGGCGAGCAGCTCGGAGACCTGCCCGTCGCGGGCGGTCCAGACCAGCGAACAGCGCCCTTCGCTCATGGGCAGCAGCGCCAGCGGGCCGGTATCGGTAAAGCGTTCATAGGCGACGTTGCGGTGCGGCTGCTGCGGGGTGACGTTGGCGATTATCGCCGTCTGCCCGTAGGGGGCGCGCCATAGCCTGATCCGCTGCTGCTCACGCACCACCGAGTTGCCCCCGTCCGCCGCCACCAGCAGGCGGGCATGCAGGTCGCGCTGCCTGCCGTCGTGCTCCACCAGCAGCCGCACGCGGCGCGGGCCTATGTCGAAGGATTTGAGCCGCGCCGGGCAGAGCAGCTCCGGATCTTCCTGGCGCGCCAGCCGCCGCGCGAACACCTTGCCGAACACGCGGCTCTCCACCACGTAGCCCAGCGCCTCCACCCCTTCGTCCTCCCGATCCAGGCGCGCCGCGCCGAACCGGCCCCGATCGGAGACATGGATCCGCTCGATGGGGGTGGCTCCCTCCCGCTCCAGCGCCTGCCAGATCCCCATGGCGCGCAGGATCCGGCTGGAACCCCAGGAGAGCGCGATCACCCGGTCGTCATAGCTGGGCTGGGCATCGGAGCGCAGCTCCACCGCCTCCACTATGCCAATGCGCAGACCGCTCCCGGCCAGGGCGCAACCCAGGCTGGCCCCCACCATGCCGCCTCCAACAATAAGAACATCATACTGTTCTGATTCATTCATGGCTCATGAACGCCTCTATCTCCTCCACCGTGCGGGGCAGTCCCGCGCTCAGGATCTCGCAGCCATCCCTGGTCACCAGCACATCGTCCTCGATGCGGATCCCGATGTTCCACCACTTGCGATCCACCCCCCGGCTCCCGGCCGGGATATAGACCCCCGGTTCCACCGTCATCACCATGCCGGGCTCCAGCATGCGCCAGCTCTCGCCCACCTTATACTCGCCCACGTCATGCACATCCATCCCCAGCCAGTGGCCGGTACGGTGCATGAAGAAGCGCTTGTAGCTCTCCTTCCGGATCAGGGTGGCAACCCTGCCCCGCAGCAGCCCAAGTTCCACCAGTCCCTCGGTGATCGCCCGCACCGCCGCCTCGTGCGGCTCGTTCCAGTGCCTTCCCGGGGCGATGGTGGCAATGGCCTCGCGCTGGGCCGCCAGCACCACATTGTACAGCGCCCGCTGGGCGGGCCGGAACCGGCCGCTCACCGGGAAGGTGGTGGTCACGTCGGCCGCGTAGTTCTGGTACTCCGCGCCGGCATCCACCAGCAGCAGCTCACCGCTGCGCATGCGGGCGCTGTTGGCGGTGTAGTGCAGGATACAGCCGTTGCCGCCCGCCGCCACGATGGAGCTGTAGGCGGGGGAGCGGCACCCCTCGCTGACGAACTGGTGCAGCAGCTCCGCCTCGATCTGGTATTCGTGCAGGCCGGGGCGGCAGAGCCGCATGGCGCGGCGGTGGGCCTGTACCGTGACGGCGGCCGCGCGGCGCATGGCCTTTATCTCGGCGGCACTCTTGATGAGCCGCATCTCGTGCAGCAGGTGCTCCAGGGCCGTGATGTTGTCGGGGGCGTGCACTCCGCTGCGCGCCCTGTCCCGCAGGCGGTCGATCCAGCCGATCAGGCGCTGGTCGAAGTCGCGCTCCCGCCCCATGGTGTAGTAGACCCTGCTGCGGTTCTCCAGCAGACCGGGCAGGATGTCGTCGATATCGCTGATGGGAAAAGAGTCGTCCGCGCCGTACTGCTGCACCGCCCCCTCCTGCCCTGCCCGCGCACCGCTCCACTGCTCCATGCGCGGATCCCGCTCACGGCAGAACAGGATGTACTCCCCGTGGCTGCGCCCCGGAATCAGCACCAGCACCGCCTCCGGCTCCGGAAATCCGGTGAGGTAGAACAGGTCGCTGTCCGGGCGGTAGGGGTACTCGTTGTGCCGGTTGCGCAGGCAGACCGGGGGAGCCGGCAGGATGGCAATCGCCCCCTCGCCCATCATCTGCAGCAGGCGCCGGCGCCGCCGCGCGAATTCGTCGGGCCTCAATGCAGGGTGCCCTCCGGAGCGCCGGGCCGCCCTCCAGCCAGCTCCGCCTCCAGCAACAGCACGCCGGTACGCAGATACTCCACCAGCTCCGTGTAGGAGCGCTCGTCCTGCTCGCTCTCCTCCAGCTGGTAGCTGGCGACGCTGCTCATCTCGGTGACATCGTGCAGAAACTCCTGGCCATCCGCAGAGAGCCGCTCCAGGCGCCGCGCACCCCCGTGCGACAGCCCGAACAGAAAGCCGTGGCACCACTGGCCCAGAGCCTCGATGCGCTGCGCCACCGGCCGGCTCTCGTCCGGTAGCAGAGGGGAGAACCGCAGATCGTCCCCCTTCAGGCCCGCCAGGGTCTCCGCATACAGCTGCCGCAGCAGCTCCTGCAGCGCCTCCCCCGGCTCCAGTTCGGGAAACAGCCGCCGCACCCAGCCACGCCCGTCGAGAGAGCCGAGGCTGCACAGCGCGCCGCACAGGGCGCCATGGCTCTCCGCCGGACCCGGCGCGCCGCCGCGCCCATCCAGATGCTCCTCCATCTGCTCGAAGGTTACCGAGCCTCTCATCGTCATCCCGCCGTGCCTGGTACGCCGATATCGTACCACCTTTTCCGCCACCCATTGACCCCAACCGTCCAACCGTTCTATATTTACGGGGATTCCCGCAAGCCACCTCGCACGTTATGGAACGACTGGAACTGGAACAGCTGGAGGCCAGCATTCACGATCTGCTCCGCCTGATCGAGCATCTCAAGAGCGAGAACCGCTCCCTGCTCTCGGAACGGGCCGCTCTCCTGGAGCGTACTGAGAAGGCCCGTCGCCGGGTGGAGATCATGCTGGGCAGGCTGAAGGCGCTGGAGCAGGAGTAGATGGGCGAACCCGAGATCGTCACCGTAAACATCCTGGACAAGGAGTACCGGATCACCTGCGGTGAGGGGGAGCGGGAGGCGCTGATCGCCTCGGCTTACCACCTGGATGCGCGCATGAAGGAGATCCGCAGCACCGGCAAGGTGGTGGGACTGGATCGCATCGCCGTGATGGCGGCCCTGAACATCGCCCACGAGTTCCTGCAGCTGCGCAGCGAAAAGGAGGCCCTGACCCGGGAAGCCAACGGCCAGATCCGCAAGTTGCACAGCAGGATTGAGGAGGCGGTCAACAAGGCGATGAGCAAGTAGATTGGTAACTGTTCAGATCGCCCCTGAAATCCGTCAGTTCAAGGCAAAAAATGTGAGTTTACGAAGGTAAACGGCCATTTTTCAACGCCGAAATGGCGGATTTCAGGGGTGAGCTGAATAGTTACCCCGGCGCCGCTGCCGCGCTACCCCGCTGATAGATGCGCAGCGCCCCCAGAAAATTCCACCCCAGCAGCGCCTGAGAGCAAAACAGCAGAAGTGCGGCCGGCCGGGTGAAGGATGCTGGCCACACCACCGCGGCCAGCAGCAACAGCAGCGCGACGCTATGGAGCCGGAACTGCCAGCGGCTTTGCCGCGGGGAGATGAGCTCCCTCATATTGGGAATTTTCTCCCACCGGCCCTCCGCTTGCATCCGGTTGTTGAGGTGCAGCCAGATCAGAAACGGCACGATCTTGTAGAGCATGCCGTTTATGATCGACATGGCAAAACCCGCTATCAGCAGCACCCCCAGCAGCAGCTCTCCGACAGATGAGTGACCAAGCGGCGCGCTGCTCCACAGCAGCAGGGCCAACAGCAGGCTCACCAGCCCGACCCGCCAGAAATCCAGGTTGACATCCGCCACCCTCCTGCTGCGCCGATGCTGTAGCCAGAAGGTTGTAAAGGCAAACAGGCCATAACCTGCTACCACCACTGTTCCGGCCCCCAGTGACAAGGGCCGGGCCGCCGGCAGCAACCGACCCACACTCCATGACAGCAGCGAGAGAAGCAGCACTGCGGCCAGCCAGCGCATCAGGATGGGAGGATAAGCGGGGGTCAGCTGGAACATGGGCACCACTTGATAGGCTACGGCCACCACCAGCAGCCCAACCCAACCGAGCAGCCCCCACACCAGATGCAGGTTGGTGAGGCTGCGCGGCACCACGTACCAACCCAGGGCATATCCACCTGCCAGCACCAGCCCTGCTCCTGCGGTTACCAGCAACGCCACCAGCGCCAGCGCGATTCCCCACACCGTGTCATGCCCGGATCTGCTCCGGCGCAACGCATCCAGCGTTACCCCAACGAACAGCAGGATCCCCGCCCCGAGCATCCCTGCGGCCCCCTGGAACAGGTACGGCGCACCGCTCAGCATTCCTCCCGCCAGCAACAGGGTTCCGCCAGTGAGCAGGATATGCACCAGCGCACTGGTCAAACGGGGACGCGGGAGGGGCGAGGCCATCAAAATGGGCAGCAGCTGCTGTGTGGCGCCAAACATGACCATGGTAAGGCAGCCCAGGGTGACAAGATGGGTCGCCGCCAGCAGCTGCGGGGTCCAGCGGCTGCTCAATGCCACCGGCCCGAACCACAGCAGTAGTGTTGCCGCCAGCATGACGAACAGGGGGGCGGTTACGAAGTAACGCAGCGGTACGGAGAGCGGCGGGGTCTGCTCCAGGGAGAGAGCAGCGGTCTTCATTCCCCGGCAGAGACCCCGGCTGCCGAGCGCGCAGCCCGCTCCGCGGCGGTATCACCCCTGCTCCAGATGAATACATGGTAGTGACCCTCGCTCGAAGCCTGGGTCAGATGGGAGAAACCGCGTTTGTCCAGATTGGGGTAGAGCAGGCAAGGCTCCCGGCGATGGCGCATGTGCAGGTACTGACCCGGCTCCAGCCGCTCTGCCTCGGTCAGCACCTTGACCAGAGGCTCCGGTGGTTCCAGATCGCTGACATCGAGAAAGAGTTCACTCCCCGGCACAGCTCCCCCTTTCACTCCGTGGTATCCGCCACCATCTCCATGGCCTTCAGGCGCCCCAGCACATTTTCCGGATCCGCGGCCAATACCTGGTCACTCAGTGGATAGACAATCTGCTCCTCCTTGGCGTTGTGCTGCTGCATCAGCACCAGCAGGGTCTCTGCCCCGCCCAGAAAGGCATCTGCATCCTTCGCCACCAGCGCCTGCTCCATCTCACCCAGCAGACCGCGCATCTGCTCATGCTCCAGGCGCATAACCTGGGTGGGCCCCATGCTGCTCCCGATGGCCTCCTCTATGGCCGGGAACAACACCTCCTCCTCCTG
>DRMK01000170.1 GCA_011322575.1 Gammaproteobacteria bacterium | reverse complement strand
GTGCATCTCCTGCTGTGCTCGCGAGGATCCGGGTACACCCTTGAGCCTTAAATCGACTACCCGGGGCACTAATATCGCGGTGTTGTGAGCAGGTCCGCCGTTGTAGCGGAAAGCCTAATGCATCGTTGCGGTTCCCCCCTTGAACCGACCGGTTCGAGGACGATGGATCCAGCGGCACGAGCGGGAGGTGCCCTCCAAACCAACCATATGAGCGCTGCGAGAAACTCTCTTCGCCGGACCATGCGCCAACGACGGCGCGCCATTCCGACCACGCAACGCTGGGAGGCCGCTGCCAGGCTCGCCCGGCATCTGGCCGCCTCCCCGATCTTCCTGCGCAGCCAGCGCATCGCCTGCTACTTTGCCAATGACGGCGAGATGGAGCTGCAACCGGTAATGCAGCGGCTCTGGAGCATGGGCAAGGAGTGCTATCTGCCGGTCATCCACCCGGTCAGCCGCAACCGGCTCTGTTTTCTATCCTATCGGGAGGGTGAACCACTGTCGAAAAACCGTTTTGGGATCCCCGAGCCGCAGGGCCGCTGGCTTCGGCCGGTTCCCGCCTGGGCGCTGGACATGATCCTGATGCCGCTGGTGGCCTTCGACGGGAGGGGAAACAGGCTGGGAATGGGGGGAGGATACTATGACCGCACCCTGGCCTTTTTGCGGATGCGCAGTTGCTGGCATTCCCCGCGCCTGCTGGGCGTGGCATACGGCTTTCAAAGGGTCGATGCGCTGAGCAGCAGGCCGTGGGATGTTCCTCTGGAAATGGTGGTAACCGAATCCGGATTGCTCCGGTTCTGAGCCTCCCGCTACCGCTCTACAGACTCCCCTTCTCATGCCGCGAGAAGCCATCCCGCCTGGCCGCCAACTCATGGTCTCCGGAACCGGCCTTGCGGGCATTGTCGCTGATCTGCTGCAAGACATCGTTTGCGGGATCCGCCGGAAACAGGTTATGCGCATAGCCCGTAACCAGCACACCCAGCCCTGTTGCCACCGCCAAAATGATCAGAATATCCGGTTTGCGACGTTTCATGCTACCAACCTGTCTGTACCGGTTCCAAATATTGCACAGAACACATCCAAAATAAAGGGGGCATCCGCCATATCTGCGTTAGTTTTCAAAATATTAACACTTTATTATCATTTTATAGATCAACCTCTGTCGTACCATGAGCAGAGCGGCACTTCACCCTTGAATCGGTAGGTGCTCACCGGAGAAACAGTTCATAGGCCGGATTACCACTCTCCTCCCGGCAGGTATAGCCCAACTCATCCAGAAACCGCGCAAACGCTTCACGCTCCAGCGGTGGTACCTGTATGCCCACCAGGATGCGGCCGAAGTCCGCTCCATGGTTGCGGTAGTGAAACATGCTGATGTTCCAGTTCTGCCCCATGCGGGTAAGAAAGCGCAGCAGCGCCCCCGGGCGCTCCGGGAATTCAAACCGGTACAGCAGTTCGTGCTCCACCTGCCGGCCATGACCGCCAACCATGTAGCGCACATGCATCTTGGCCATTTCGTTGTCGGTCAGATCCACTACCGGATAACCGGCCTCTTGCAACCGGGCCGCAAGCTCGCCCCTGTTTGTCTCTCCCGACTCCATCTGCACCCCGACGAACACATGGGCCGCGTCCGGATCGGAGTAGCGGTAGTTGAACTCCGTTATGGAGCGCAGCCCGATGACGCTGCAAAACTGCCGGAAGCTGCCCGGCCGCTCGGGAATGGTGACACCGAAGAGCGCCTCGCGCTGTTCCCCCAGCTCGGCACGCTCCGCCACATGGCGCAGGCGATCGAAGTTCATGTTGGCGCCGCTCAGCACCCCCACCACATCTCTGCCCTTTACACCTTCACGCTGCACATACTTTTTGATCCCCGCCACCGCCAGCGCGCCGGCCGGCTCGGCGATGGAACGGGTATCGTCGAATATATCCTTGATAGCGGCGCAGATCTCATCGGTGGATACCAGAATCACCTCGTCCACACACCGGCGCGCAATGCGGAACGGCTCCTTCCCCACCTGGCGCACCGCCACACCATCGGCGAAAATCCCCACCTGTTCCAGACAGACCCTCTCCCCCCGTGCCAGGGCATGATGCATGGAGGGGGCGTCATCCGGCTCCACACCGATTACCTTAATATCGGGGCGCAGGGACTTGACATAGGCCGCCATGCCGGCAATCAGCCCCCCTCCTCCCACGGGAACGAACAGGGCGTGCAGCTCCCCGGAGTGCTGGCGCAGGATCTCCATCGCCACCGTACCCTGCCCCGCGATGACCTGCCGATCGTCGTAGGGATGAATGAAGCTCATCCCCCGCTCTTCGGCAAGCCTGACGGCATGGCTGCTGGCATCGTCGTAGCTGCTGCCATGCAGCACCACGTCACCACCCAGATCGCGCACTGCCTGCACCTTGATGTCGGGAGTGGTCTTGGGCATCACTATCAGACTGCGGATCCCCAGCTTGCGCGCCGCCAGCGCTACCCCTTGGGCATGGTTTCCGGCGGAGGCGGCGATCACGCCCCGCGCCCGCTCGGCATCCGACAAGCCGGAAATCCTGTTGTAGGCGCCACGCAGTTTGAAAGAGAAGACCGGCTGCAGATCCTCCCGCTTGAGCAAAACCCGGTTCTCCAGCCTGGCCGACAGGGAGGGGGCTTGTTCCAGCGGGGTCTCCCGTGCCACGGCATAGACCTGCGAGGTAAGGATCTCTTTGATATAGCGCTCCATGGTTCGGCTAAATTACCAGCTTGGCACCAAAATGTCAGCGCCATCTGGTTATGACGCTCGAACCAATTTATAATTGGTTACCGATTGACCAGACAGCGGAGGATGCCCGTGACCCAGGATGAGATGAAAAAGGCAGCTGCCGAAGCGGCGCTGGAGTATGTAGAAACCGGAACCGTCATCGGGATTGGAACCGGCTCCACCGCCAACCACTTTATCGATGCCCTGGCCTCCATCAAGCACAGGATAGAGGGAACGGTAGCCAGCTCGGTGGCCTCCGCCGAGCGGCTTGAGAAACACGGCATCGAGGTTCTGGATCTCAATATGGTTGACGAGATTTCGGTATATATCGACGGGGCAGACGAGGCCACGAAACATCTGCATTTGATCAAGGGAGGCGGCGGGGCTCTCACCAGGGAAAAGATCGTTGCTGCGGCCAGCCGCAAGTTCGTATGCATCGCCGATGAGAGCAAACTGGTGGACATCCTGGGAGAGTTTCCCCTTCCGGTCGAGGTGATACCCATGGCGCGCAGCTATGTGGCGCGGGAGATGGTCAAGCTGGGCGGGGAACCGGTGCTGCGGGAGGGATTCACCACCGACAACGGCAACATCATACTGGATATCCACGGTTTACAGATCATGGAACCAACCAAGCTGGAGGCCCGGATCAACAACATTGCCGGAGTGGTCACCAACGGGATATTCGCCCTCCGGCCTGCGGATGTGCTATTGCTGGGTGGCAACGAGGGGGTAAGAACACTCACATGAGAAAGCCACACAGAGAGCTCCCGGTTACCAAGGGTAACAAGTAGTTGCACTTCTTGGCGGGTACCATGTGGTAACTGTGGCTTGAGATGAGGCAAGCACCGTGCCGGCGCGGCAATTGCGTCTCTACCATCTTCTGCCAAGCCGCGGAAAGCGTCTCGTTGCAGAATCAGTTACATCTTTTTTACCCACGTAACAAAACCACAGTGTAGTATTTATCGACACAGAAACCCGTACCGATTATTACATCCGGCTGTTCGGCATTTAGAGTGGGGTTGGTTTGGTCACCACCGGACGAAATGCCGAAGAACCTTACCTGCTGTGCAAACCAGTTCCCACATTTACCCAAAGAGCTAACCGATAATTGATCTGCTAAACTTGGACCATACGTAATACAATTTTATCGTTGATGTTGCATGCCTAAACAGTTATTGAACCAGCCATTTTCACCACTCCAAAGGATAGCCGGCGACACTTCCCACGACATGCGCCAATCCAGACGCTCATTTCTGGCCGCCGTAGCCCTGCTGCCGCTTCTTCCTCTCTATGCAAAGGCGAACGGCCATCCCAAAACGGTTAATTTCCTGGGATGCAAAAGTGGTGTCGATGCCGAAACCCTGCGCAAATTCAGGCATCGGGCCGAACTGGACGTAAGGGCGGACAGTTACAGCGATGATGTACAGTTCATCGCAAAATTCCTTGGTGGCGAACCACGCTACGATGTCGCCATGGCGCCTGATGACAGTATCTCCCATCTGTTGCAAACCGAGCTACTGGGGCCACTGGATCGCTCCCTGCTACCAAACGCCGGCTTGCTGGATCCCGCCATTCCGGTATCCCCGGATGACCCGGAGCGTAACTACAGCTTGCCCTATTTCTGGGGAACCCTTGGCATAGGATATCGCAAGGCTGCCTTTCGCGAACCACCAGAGAGTTGGGGAGTGCTACTGGAAAGCGGTAAACATGCCAACCGCATCGCCCTGCTATCGGACAGGATGAGCACGCTGCAGATCGCTCAAAAATACCTCGGCCACTCCATCAATACCCACACAGCTGAGATCATCGATGAGGCGACGCAGCTCTTGATGAAACAGAAACCACGAATCAAGAGATTCACCTCCAAACCGGTAAGAGCGCTGCTTTCCGGAGAGGCCGATCTCGTTATGCTGTGGAGCGACGATTTCTACGAACAGCTCCGCAAGTCTGATGATTTTGGCTTTACCACACCGGTTGAAGGGACCATCGTGCGGCAAAAGATGCTCTGCATCCCAAAGCATGCGGCCGATCCCGTGGCAGCACACCGGTTCATCAACTTCCTGTTGGACAAGAATATTTCCGCAGCTCTAGCAAGGAAGTTCCACCACGCAACGGCCAACCGGGCAGCGGCCGAACTGCTGGGTGAATCCTACCGAAACCATCCCGCGCTCTCCCCCCCAAGCACAGTGCTAAAGAGATCGGAGTGCAGGCACTTCATCCACGACGCTGGACAGAATCGCCTCTACCTGGCCGCCTGGAAGAAGATCATGGAGCAACAGCAGGCCGTTGAGAAATGAGGCTGTTCGGCAGCATGTAGAGGACACAGGAAAGTGCCATCATTTTCAGCGACAATACAACTCGTTGAAAACATAAAGAAACCGGAAATCGCAATCATCTGCCTCCGTTAACATGAAAACCAAAAATGGCCTTTTCAACATCCTGCCAGGCAGGAGGCGCATCCGGTCCAAGTCACTGGTTATATCTTCATAACCGCATCCAGGGTCTTGGCCTGCTCGATCCAACTGGCTACTGCTTCGAGGCTCGGAACCTCCTTTACGCGATGCTCGCGCTGGTTTACATCTTTCAGCTTTTCCAGTAGCTGAGCCGGGTCACGGGAGGCCAGGTCCTGCACGGAGTTAACGTCCGAGAACTCGAGCAGCTCCGCGTATTGCCCCATGATCCCGGTGATACGCATCAGATCGGACATGCTGGCCCATTTCCTGACCACATAGCGCTCCTTCAGGCCTATCTTGTCGGCTACCTCCTCCCACCCCTGACGGGTGCAGCAGCGCTGGAGCAAATCCTCGGTGGTCTCGATCCCCAAGGCACGCAGCTTCTTGCCAAACCCCTTGCCGATTCCCTCGACCTCCTCCACGGGATATGGGTAGTCGTCACCCACCAGCCCCTCCCGATATTCGTGGGTGGTGGCCGTTACTCCACCGCCAGCCAGCAGAGCATCATGCTTCGCCTTCCACTCATCACGCTGCCGCTGCAGATCGTCGGCCTCTCCCCTCAGCCGGTCATAATCCTGCTTGAGCTGCTCGAAGCGCTCGGCCCAGTCCTCGCTCTCCGCCTCGGCTGGCGGGGCTGCGGCCAGGGCGGTATATTTGGCTTTCCACTCTTCGCTCTCGCTCTGCAAACGGCTGTAGTCACCCTTCAATCGTTCATAACGCCCGGCCCAATCCGGGGCATCAGCCGCTGCTCCCCTGCTGCGGCAGAACAGGCAACCTATGATGAATCCCAGCGCAAATGCTATCAGCAAACAAAGCAGTATCTGTCCTATTAGGTAACCCATGATCAATTCCCCTGCAGGTTGACGTTGAATTCTATGCGGCGATTTCTGGCCCTCCCGGCCGCAGTCCCGTTGTCTGCGACGGGTCTCGACTCCCCGTACCCGACGGCTTCGAGGCGTGATGCCGCCACTCCTTTACCAATCAAGTATCTCACCACCGACTCGGCCCGCGCCTGGCTGAGATTGAGATTGAAGCGCTCGCTACCCCTGGAATCGGTGTGCCCCTCAATCCGGATACGCGCTTCAGGGCATTCGGAAGCCACTTGTGCCAGCTCATCGAGTAACGGATAGCTTCTCTTGCTGATACGCGCGCTGGATGTTCTGAAGTGGATGCTTTGCCGGGCAAGCAGCTCGTTGAACCGCTGCTGACAACCGGTGGCAGCAGCAACCGGCTCCGGCTCAGGCTCAGCCACAGGCCTGGATTCGGGCACCGCTATCTCCCAGCGATGACTAAAGCCGTTCGGCAGGCCGGCGCTGAGCGACTGCTCCACCTGACTGCGCGTCGCCTCAGAATCCACCGTACCGGTAACCCGGACGTTGGTATCCACCACGGCCGCGTTCATGCGTGAGAACTGATCCAGGGAGGCAGCGATATCTACGGCAGCCTCACGCCATCCAGCCGGTGCCCCGGCTACAATCTGGAGTCGATCTTGGACTCTGTCCGCTCCTACCCGCTGCCCGGCGGCCTGAATCACAGACTCACGTGTCTCTTCATCTGGAACCATGCCGGATATCACCACGTCACCATCTTCCAGAACGAAATTCATCTCATAGGGGGAGGGAGGTGCAACTGCCGGAGCGGGCTGAGCCACCGTAACAGCATTGTCCACGGTACGCACCCCGCTGCAGCTGCTCCGGGCTATCTCCTCCGCCTTGACACGCAGCTCCGCGCTGGGAGCAACCCCGCTCAAGGTTACATCGCGACCGCTTATCCCAACCTTGGCCCAGTCGATCCCGGCCCGGTTCAGGCTATCAGCGGTACAGTTGATCAAATCCTTCTCAATTGCGGGAACGTGCCGTCCCAGGCAAAGCCAGATCAGCAGCGCCAGCGCAATCGCCCCAAGTAACAGAACAAGTAGTTTTTTCATATAGATCTCCGGTCGATCCGGTTCGTTCCCTCAGAAAGGGACCGGCCCACAGCATGGAACCGGTCCCGCACGGGTAGCCGGTCTCTGGACGAACGATCAGGGAAATAGTCTTGTGCAGAGGAGAAACGACAGCGCCGAGGACCGCTGGTCCCGGACGCGGTCAACGAAAAAGGAAGCAGCACTACATCCAGCTGTGCTGCCTTCTCCCGCAATCTCTCCGGACGCGCGGGAAACCGGTGGTGTTGGAGCCGTCTTCGCATCGAAACAGCACATTCCCTATCCCAACAACCTCGGAACGTATTTATACCACATCTCCATGCTCAAGCCAATGACAAAAAAGAAACTTTCTCCCGGCTATCAGGCCATTCGGAGCAAATCGACCAAAAACGCACTCCCGCCCGGAGGGGCGGTATCGCCAACCTCGGGAAAGCGGAATCTGTGAACCAGCTGGCGATGATGTTAAACTCTGCCTGCACCTCGCCCCCTGCCACGGAGGGTGAGGAAACAAGGTTCCGGGGATCCGGAAGGCACATTTATGGGAATTCTGTACCGATGTCTGATGAGTACACACCGATAATCTTGTTCGCTGGCCTTGTGGCCGTCCTGTGGCTCGTGGGGATGTACAACAACTTCATCAAGCGCCGCAACATGATTGAGGAGCAGTGGAGCGGAATTGACGTGGCCCTGCGGAGGCGCTACAACCTGATCCCCAATCTTATCGAGGCGGTAAAAGGGTACGGGAAACACGAAAGCGAAACCCTGCAGCGCACTACCGAACAGCGCGTGGCCAATGGCGCCGACATAGCGCAGCGCGCTGCCACGGAGAGCGAGATATCCCGTTCCCTGAACAGCCTGCTGGCGGTGGCCGAACAGTATCCGGATCTCAAGGCCAGCCAGAACTTTCTCGGCCTGCAAAACAGCCTCAACGAGATAGAAAAAGAGATCCAGGAGGCGCGCCGGCGCTATAACGCAGCGGTACGGAAATTCAATACCCTGGTGGAATCGTTCCCCAGCAATATAATGGCAAAGATGTTCAAGTTTCAGACCTACAACTATTTTACGCTTGAACTGGCGACACAGCGGGAACTCCCCAAAGTCGACTTCTGACAATACTGGCAACGAAAGGAGCTACAGATGGCACAAGAGAAATTTCCCACCTCCCTGGCAGTTGGAGCCGGCATCGTACTAGCGGTGACCGCCTATATAGTGCTGCCTACCCTGGGAAGCGGGCCGGACGTGGACATGAGCGACGCGGCAGTGCTGGAGCGGATCAAGCCCGTTGGCAGCTTCACTGCTTCGGCAACGGCACCAGCCAAGACAGAGGCCGCCAGCCAGCCTCCCGCCAAGGCCGATTCTGCCAGCCATGAGACGCCCGCCACGGGAGACAGCAGTGGTGCACCCGCCCCTGCAACCGCCGCCCCCGTGGCTTCCGCGCAAACGAAAGGGGCCCGCAGCGGCGAAGAGATCTTCAATACGGTTTGCACGGCCTGCCACTCCACCGGAGCCGCGGGAGCTCCCAAACTGGGGGACAAGGAGGCCTGGGCACCACGCATAGCCACGGGAGTGGATGCCATGCTGGAGGTTGCCATCAAGGGGAAGAATGCCATGCCACCCCGGGGCACCTGCGCGGACTGCAGCGACGAGGAGTTGAAAAAGGTCATCGAATACATGGTATCGAAGAGCCAGTAGTCATCTGGCGAAACACCGCCCCGCCCGATGGCGGGGCGGTTTGTTCGGGCCACCAGGAGGAGGGCAGGATCGCTGATCGGGAGTTCCGGAAGCTCCATCCCGTCATCCACGGCCGGATGGTCCGACACAGGCATATCCCGGTCCCCTTCCGTGATCAGGGCATACGCCCGGAGTAAACTGAAAATCCC
>DRMK01000169.1 GCA_011322575.1 Gammaproteobacteria bacterium | reverse complement strand
CTGCAGGCGCATCACGTCACCACACGCCGGCGCCCCGACCATGCCGGTGCCCACGCTCCGATCCTCCTTGTCCAAGGTGCCCACGTTGCGCGGATTTTCGTAGTGATCGATCAGTTTCTTGCTGTATGCCATGGCAACTATCTCCTCCCCGCCTCAGTGGGCGGCCCACTGTACCGACTCTAGATCTATCCCCTCCTGGTGCATCTCCCACAGCGGAGAGAGCCTGCGCAGTTTGTCAACTTTCTCATGCAACAGTTTGATTGCGTAATCAATCTCTTCCTCGGTGGTGAACCTGCCGATGGAGAAGCGCAGCGAACTGTGCGCCAGCTCGTCACTGCGTCCCAGGGCGCGGAGCACGTAGGAGGGCTCCAGGCTCGCCGAGGTGCAGGCCGAGCCGGAGGAGACGGCGATATCCTTCAGCGCCATCATCAGCGATTCCCCCTCGATATAGGCGAAACTTATGTTCAGGTTGTGCGGCACGCGCTGCTCCAGATCGCCGTTGATGTAGATCTCCTCGATGTCCCGCAACCCCTCCAGCAGCCGATCGCGCAAGCGGCGGATGCGCTCGTTCTCACTGGCCATCTCCTCCTGCGCGATGCGGAACGCCTCGCCCATACCCACTATCTGGTGCACCGCCAGGGTTCCGGAACGCATGCCGCGCTCGTGCCCACCGCCATGCATCTGGGCCTCGATACGCACCCGCGGCCGACGCCGCACATAGAGCGCCCCGATCCCCTTGGGCCCATACACCTTGTGCGCCGAGAGCGACATCAGATCCACCTCCATGCGCTGCACATCGATGGGTACCTTGCCGGCGCTCTGGGCGGCATCCACATGGAACAGGATCCCCCTGCTGCGCGTCAGCCTGCCGATGGCCTCGATATCCTGGATGACCCCGATCTCGTTGTTCACATGCATGATGGAGACCAGGATGGTGTCGTCGCGCAGCGCCTCCTCCAGCTTGCCCAGGTCGATGATACCGGACGGCTCGGGAGTGAGGTAGGTCACCTCGAACCCTTCCCGCTCCAGTTGGCGGCAGGAGTCGAGCACCGCCTTGTGCTCGGTCCTGCTGGTGACGATATGCCTGCCCTTCCGCGAGTGGAAGTGGGCTGCGCCCTTGAGGGCCAGGTTGTCCGACTCGGTCGCCCCCGAGGTCCAGACAATCTCCCTGCTGTCGGCGTTCAGCAGCGCCGCCACCCTGTTGCGCGCCTCCAGAACGGCCTCCTCCGCCCGCCACCCGAACTGGTGGGAGCGGGAGGCGGGATTGCCAAACAGCCCCTCTTCCGGAGTCAGGTAACGGCACATCTCCCTGGCGACACGCGGATCGACCGGGGTGGTTGCGGAGTAGTCGAAATATATGGGAGTCTTCATAATCAGTGTTGGTTCAGGCGCTTTTTCTGTTCAGGCAGACCCATTCCCGATCCTGGCGCTGGTAGATCTCCTGCACATCCCGTTGCTCCATCAGATCCCCAAGATTGATATTTTCCAGGTACCCATAGATCTGCCTGCTCAGATCCATCCAAAGCTCATGGGTGAGACAGCGGGCGTGATCCTGGCAGTTTCCTTCGCCATCACACGCTGTTGCGTCCACTTTCTCATCTACCGCAGTGATAACCTCCACTACCGGGACCTCGCTCGGCGGCCTGCTCAGGCGGTAACCGCCGCCCGGCCCCCTGGTACTGTTTACCAGACCGCGTTTGCGTAGTTTGGCAAACAGCTGTTCGAGATATGATAGGGAGATTCCTTGACGCCGCGAGATATCCGCCAGGGTGATGGAACCCCGGTTGAAGTGAATAGCCAAATCCAGCATCGCCGTTACGGCATACCGGCCTTTCGTAGTAAGTCGCATATTCCGCTCCCTGTTCGCCAGCTATTTCATGCAGTGCCCCGCTGCTTTCGCGTTACGGCCGGGAAACATCTGCCCATCCAGGCCGAGGATGAAGCAGCGTCGTCTATTCTAGATAAACCCACTATTTTTGTCAAGTATTTATTTCCGTTGCGAAGCGGGATCGTCGTCGAGCAATGCCTCACAACGCGGCAACTCGGGGAGGTCCAGGCTCTCGCCCAGGCGGTTGAGCGCCTCGCAGATCTTCTCGTTGCGGGCGTCCAGCACATGCATGTGATCCAGCATGCAGTCGATGGCGCGGGCCACCGGGTCGGGCATGTCCTGGGTGGTGCCGTAGGCGTCGAACCCGATCTTCTTCGCCATGGCGCGGCGCTGTTGCTCCCGCTCCGAGAGATGACGGCGGCTGACGATGTGCCCCGGGATCCCGACCACCGTGGCGCCCTCCGGCACATCTTTCACCACTACGGCGTTGGAGCCGATGCGCGCGCCGCG
>DRMK01000168.1 GCA_011322575.1 Gammaproteobacteria bacterium | reverse complement strand
CGTCGTGTCGAAGATTATCGAGTAGCTTTTTCCGCAGACAGCGCCGGTGGCAAGCGAGAGACGGACGCCTTCCGTCTCTCGTCTTTTGGGAGCCGGGCAGATCCGGCGGGAGGTGGTATCCGCACCCGCCCTGCGGGACGGTTGTTTTACAGGCCAGTAGCTCAATTGGCAGAGCAGCGGGCTCCAAAACCGCAGGTTGGGGGTTCGATTCCCTCCTGGCCTGCCACTAGAGAGAGGGGGCGCATGCGTGGCCCCGGAGAGGGAAACCCGACGAACGGTTATGGCAGACAAGATCAAACTGTCGCTGGCGGCGCTTATCCTGCTGGGAGCCGTGGCCGCCTTCTATGTGCTGGGCGAATATCCCCTGCTGTACCGGGTGCTCGGGCTGCTGGCGGCGGCTGGACTCAGTGCCCTGGTGGCGCTGCAGAGCGAGGCGGGGCGCAACGCACGCGACTTCCTGCGGGGCAGCATGGTGGAGATCCGCAAGGTGGTCTGGCCTACCCGCAAGGAGACCACCCAGACCACGCTGATAGTGATCATCATGGTGATCATCATGGGGATCCTGCTCTGGCTGCTGGATATGTTCTTGTTGTGGGCGGTCCGTCTGCTGACCGGCCAGGGAGCTTGAGACCGTGACGAAACGGTGGTACGTGGTACATGCCTACTCCGGCTATGAGAACCAGGTTAAGCGTTCTCTGGCCGAGCGTATCAAGCGCTATGGCATGGAGGAGAAGTTTGGGGAGATCCTGGTTCCCACCGAGGAGCTGGTGGAGATGCGCGAGGGGCAGAAGCGCAAGAGCGAGCGCAAGTTCTTCCCCGGTTACGTGCTGGTCCAGATGGAGATGGACGATGACACCTGGCACCTGGTGAAGGATGTTCCCAAGGTGATGGGGTTCATCGGCGGCACCTCCGATCGCCCGGCGCCCATCAGCGACCGGGAGGCCCAGGCGATCCTGGATCGCATCCAGGAGGGGGTGGAGAAGCCCCGTCCCAAGGTGCTGTTCGAGCCGGGCGAGGTGGTGCGGATCTGCGACGGGCCGTTCAACGATTTCAACGGCGTGGTCGAGGAGGTGGACTACGAGAAGAGCCGCATGCGCGTCTCGGTACTGATTTTCGGGCGTTCAACCCCCGTCGATCTGGAGTTCAGCCAGGTCGAGAAAGGTTGAGTGTAACCGTCGGCGGGTTGCCGGATGTTTCCGGCAACCGCCCGGGCCGCGCCCGTGGATGCAGCGCGGGAGTGGCGGAATCGATAGGCAGGCCGGGCGGTTGCGGTTGAGTTTCAAGGGGAGCCGTGAGGCGTTCGTACCCACCCAAGGAGTTGAACGATGGCAAAGAAGATAGAGGCCTACATCAAGCTGCAGGTGCCGGCTGGTCAGGCCAACCCGAGTCCCCCCGTGGGCCCCGCGCTGGGCCAGCACGGGGTCAACATCATGGAGTTCTGCAAGGCGTTCAACGCCAAGACCCAGAACATGGAGAAGGGGATGCCGATCCCGGTGGTGATCACCGTCTACAACGACCGCAGCTTCACCTTCATCACCAAGACCCCGCCCGCCTCGGTGCTGCTCAGGAAGGCGGCCGGGATAGCCAAGGGCTCCGGCGTCCCCAACCGTGACAAGGTGGGCAAGGTGACCCGCGCCCAGCTGGAGGAGATCGCCAGGACGAAGGAGCCGGATCTCAACGCGGCCGATCTGGATGCCGCGGTGCGTATCATCGCCGGTACCGCACGCAGCATGGGCCTGGAGACGGAGGGTGTTTGAGATGGCCAGACTCAGTAAGCGCAAGAGGGAGATCGCCGGCAAGGTGGAGAGTGGCCGCCACTACGCAGTGGAGGAGGCGCTGGCCCTGCTCAAGGAGCTGCCGCGCGCCAGGTTCGTGGAGTCGGTGGACGTGGCGGTCAACCTCGGCGTGGATCCGCGCAAGTCGGATCAGGTGGTGCGTGGCTCCACCGTTCTGCCCCACGGCACCGGCAAGGAGGTGCGGGTGGCGGTATTCACCCAGGGTGCCAACGCGGACGCCGCCAGGGAGGCGGGGGCCGACGTGGTGGGCCTGGAGGATCTGGCGGAACGGGTCAAGAAGGGCGAGCTGGATTTTGACGTGGTGATCGCCAGCCCGGACGCCATGCGGGTGGTGGGGCAGCTGGGGCAGATTCTGGGGCCGCGCGGCCTGATGCCCAACCCCAAGGTGGGCACCGTCACCCCCGACGTGGCGGCGGCGGTGAAGAGCGCCAAGTCCGGCCAGGTGCGCTACCGCACCGACAAGTCGGGCATCATTCACTGCTCCATAGGCAAGATCGATTTCGAGGTGAGTGCCCTGAAGGAGAATCTGGAGGCGCTGCTGGCCGATCTGAAAAAGGCCAAGCCCGCCTCCTCCAAGGGGCAGTATCTGAAGAAGGTGACGGTATCCTCCACCATGGGCGCCGGGATCGCGGTGGATTCCGCGTCGCTGGCGATTTGACAAGGCTTTGGCCGCCAGCCTTGCACGGCTGGCGGGCGTCAAAGACCGCAGGTGCGTCCCGGCGGGACGCTTAATTGGAGGGAGGTTCTCCGCCTGCGCAGACGGTGTATCCGAGACAGGTTTTGTTCCGGCAAGGGTCACCGTGGGGAGATGCCGGTTCCGCGGCGCGGGACGGCGTCTCAGGGTAGTAACTCAAACGGGAGCTTGCTCCCATCTGTCGAGAGGTGACACTGCATGCCTTTGAGTCCTGACGATAAGAAGGCCATCGTCGCTGAAGTCGCCGAGGTCGCATCCGGCGCCCTGTCCGCCATTGCCGCGGAGTACAAGGGGCTGACCGCCGTGGAGATGACCGAGCTGCGCGCCAAGGCGCGTGAGTCCGGGGTCTATATGCGGGTGGTCAAGAACACGCTGGCGCGGCGCGCGGTGCAGGGTACGGAGTTTGAGTGCATGTCGGAAGCCCTGGTGGGGCCTCTGGTGCTGGCGTTCTCCAAGGAGGACCCCGGCGCCGCCGCGCGGGTGGTTTCCGAGTTCAGCAAGGAGAACGACAAACTGGCCGTGAAGCTGGTTTCCATCGGCGGCAAGCTGCTGGATGGGAGCGAGATCGATCGGCTGGCCAAGATGCCCACCAAGGAGCAGGCCATCAGCATGCTCATGTCGGTGATGAAGGCGCCCATTGGCAAGTTTGTGCGTACCCTTGCCGAGCCCCATGCCAAGCTGGTTCGTACCGTGGCAGCCGTGCGCGACAAGAAGCAGTCCGAGGCTGCGTGACGATGTTTTCGTGATTTGTCTGCCGGGGGCAGCCCCGGAGATACCTGATTCAATCGAGGAGTTGATACTATCATGGCCGTTTCAAAAGAGGATATTCTGGATACCATTGCCAACATGTCTGTGATGGAGGTGGTGGAGCTCATCGAGGCGATGGAGGAGAAGTTCGGTGTATCGGCTGCCGCGGCGGTCGCCGCCGCTCCCGCCGCCGCCGCGGCCGGTGGCGAGGCCGCTGCCGCTGCCGAGAAGGACGAGTTCGACGTGGTGATGACCAGCTTTGGCGACAACAAGGTCAAGGTGATCAAGGCGGTGCGTGGCGTTACCAGCCTGGGTCTCAAGGAGGCCAAGGAGATGGTCGAGGGAGTCCCCTCCACCATCAAGGAAGGGGCCTCCAAGGAAGAGGCCGAGCAGATCAAGAAGGAGCTTGAGGAGGCGGGAGCAACGGTGGAGCTCAAGTAACCGCGTCAGGATCTTCGCAACTGAATATCTGCAGTCTGAACGCCAGGGACGGCAATCTGGAATCAAAATGGCTGGTGACCGGAGTCACCGGCCTTTTCCTGCTGGCGGCGCGCCATCCGGGCGGCCGCCGCGGACGATCGACAAGCTGAGGAATACCGATGGCCTACTCTTTCACCGAGAAAAAACGGATCCGCAAGGATTTCGGGAAGCAGCGCAGCATTCTGGATGTGCCCTATCTGCTGGCGATCCAGAAGGACTCCTACCGCAAGTTCCTGCAGCTGGAGGTGGCGCCCAGTGAGCGGGCCGAGCAGGGGTTGCAGGCCGCCTTCAACTCCATCTTTCCCATCGTGAGCTACTCCGGAAACGCTGCCTTGGAGTATGTCGAGTATCGCCTGGGAGAGCCGCTGTTCGATGTCAAGGAGTGCCAGATGCGCGGGGCCACCTATGCGGCGCCGCTGCGGGTCAAGCTGCGCCTGGTGATCTATGACAAGGAGACCAAGTACAAGAGCGTCAAGGATATAAAGGAGCAGGAGGTCTATCTGGGAGAGATCCCTCTGATGACCGACAACGGCACCTTCGTCATCAACGGTACCGAGCGGGTCATCGTCTCCCAGCTGCACCGCTCCCCCGGGGTGTTCTTCGAGCACGACAAGGGCAAGACCCACTCTTCCGGCAAGCTGCTGTTCAGCGCCCGGGTGATTCCGTACCGGGGCTCCTGGCTGGATTTCGAGTTCGATCCCAAGGATATCCTCTATGTGCGCATCGACCGGCGCCGCAAGCTGCCCGCCACGGTGCTGCTCCGCGCGCTGGGCTACAGCGTGGAGGAGATCCTGGAGATGTTCTTCGAGACCGACCGGATCCAGATCGGCAAGAAAGGGTTCAGTATCGAGCTGGTGCCCCGGCGGCTGCGCGGCGAGATGCTGGAGTTCGACATCAGCGTCGGTGGCAAGGTGCTGGTGGAGGCCGGGCGGCGCATCACCGCCCGCCACATCCGGGAGCTGGAGAAGGCCGGGGTGAAGAACCTCGAGGTGCCGGCGGAGTTCCTGGTGGGCAAGGCGCTGGCCAAGGACATGGTGGATGACAAGACCGGCGAGATCATCGCCTCCGCCAACGACGAGATCACCGAGGAGTTGCTGGAGAGGATGCGCGTCGCCGGCATAAAGGAGTTCCAGACCATCTACACCAACGATCTGGATCATGGCCCCTACATATCGGAGACGCTGCGCCTGGACCAGAGCAGCAACCGGCTGGAGGCGCTGGTGGAGATCTACCGGGTCATGCGCCCCGGCGAGCCGCCCACCAAGGAGTCGGCGGAGAACCTGTTCCAGAACCTGTTTTTCAGCGAGGAGCGCTACGACCTCTCGCCGGTGGGGCGCATGAAGTTCAACCGCCGTGTGGGGCGGGAGGAGATTACCGGCCCCGGCACCCTGACCAACGAGGATATCGTGGCGGTGATGAAGGTGCTGATCGACATCCGCAACGGCAACGGCGTGGTGGATGACATCGACCATCTGGGTAACCGCCGCGTGCGCTCCGTGGGGGAGATGGCCGAGAACCAGTTCCGCGTGGGCCTGGTGCGGGTGGAGCGCGCGGTGCGCGAGCGGCTCAGCGTGGCCGAATCCGAGGAGCTGGTGCCCCAGTCCCTGATCAACGCCAAGCCGGTATCGGCCGCCGTCAAGGAGTTCTTCGGCTCCAGCCAGCTCTCCCAGTTCATGGATCAGAACAACCCCCTCTCCGAGGTGACCCACAAGCGGCGCATCTCGGCCCTCGGTCCGGGCGGACTGACCAGGGAGCGGGCCGGCTTCGAGGTGCGTGACGTGCACACCACCCACTACGGCCGGGTGTGCCCCATCGAGACCCCGGAGGGGCCCAACATCGGCCTGATCAACTCGCTGGCGGTCTATGCGCGCACCAATGAGTACGGTTTCCTGGAGACACCCTACCGGCGCGTCGTGGACGGCAGGGTGACCGACGAGGTGGACTACCTCTCCGCCATCGACGAAAGCGAGTATGTGATAGCCCAGGCCAACGCGGCGCTTACCGAGGACAACCGGTTCGCCGACGAGCTGGTCACCTGCCGCCACCGCAACGAGTTCACCATGACCACCCCGGATCGGGTGCAGTACATGGATGTTTCCCCCAAGCAGATCGTCTCGGTGGCGGCCTCCCTGATCCCGTTCCTGGAGCACGACGACGCCAACCGCGCCCTGATGGGCTCCAACATGCAGCGCCAGGCGGTGCCCACCCTGCGGGCCGACAAGCCGCTGGTGGGAACCGGCATGGAGCGGGTGGTGGCCATCGACTCCGGCGTTACCGTGGTGGCGCGGCGCGGCGGGG
>DRMK01000167.1 GCA_011322575.1 Gammaproteobacteria bacterium | reverse complement strand
GCAGTAATGGTGGCGCCGCTTCAGATCGCGGCGCTGCTGATTCCGCTGATTGCGCTGGCTCGGTTGCGGGCTGCAGTGATGACCGGATTGCACCAGGTAGTGCGTGGCACCTTTCCGGAGATGGTGCTACGCCCGGCCCTGTTCATGCTGCTGGTGATGACGGGGCACTGGGCACTGGGCTGGCGACTGGACGGGCGTTCGGCGCTGGCGCTGAATCTCTTTGCCATGGCGGGGTCGTTCCTGGTTGGGGTATTGCTGTTGCTGCGCACGGTGCCACCGGTGGTGTGGAGGACGGCGCCGGAGTACCTTCCCCTGTCATGGTTGAGGGGGGCGCTCCCGCTGGTGTTGCTGGCCGCCCTGCAGATCATCAATGCCCGGGTGGATGTCGTCATGCTGGGAGGCATGCGCGGTGCGGTGGAGGTGGCGATCTATAACGTGGTCTCGCAGGGGGCGCAGCTGGTGTCATTCGTGCTGGTGGCGGCCACCGGAGCCATATCACCGGTGGTGGCGCGCCTCTATGCGAGGGGAGAGCAACAACGGCTGCAGCGCCTGGTTACCAGGGGCAGCAGGGCAATCTTCGCCGCCAGCCTGCCCATCGGCCTGCTGCTGATGGCGTTCGGCGAGCCATTTCTGGGGGTGTTTGGCGAGCAGTATGTCGGTGGATATCATGCTCTGCTGGTGCTGGTGGTGGGACAGCTGCTAAACGCAGCCTTCGGTGCGGTGGGGGTGTTGCTGACCATGACCAGCCACAGCGGCCTGGCAGCCAAGGGTGCGGCACTTGGCGTGGTTGCCAATGTATTGTTGAACGCCCTGCTGATACCGACGTACGGGATCGTCGGAGCGGCGGTCGCCTCGATGCTCACGCTGCTGCTCTGGAATCTCCTGTTTGCGTTTTTCGTACAGCGGAGTATCGGTATCAGGCCGACGGTATTTGGATAAGGAGGATCTGCAGTGATCGTGACCGGGGTTCGCGGCTGCTGGAGTCGTGCAATATGAAAAAGATTGACGGCCGGCCCAACTTCTTCATCGTTGGTGCTCCCAAGTGCGGGACCACCTCCATGTACGCATACCTGAGTGGGCATCCTGAAATCTATTTTCCCCGTTTCAAGGAGCCGCATCACTTTGCCAGTGATATCTACTCCCCACTCTATGTTCGTGATCGGCAGCGCTATCTGGATCTCTATACCGGCTGGCAGGGGGAGCCGGTAGTTGGTGACGCCTCTGTATGGTATCTCTACTCCCGACGTGCCGCCGCCGAGATCCATGATTTCTGTTCCGACGCCAGGATCCTTGTCATGCTGCGCAATCCGGTGGAGATGGTTTACTCCTATCACAGCCAGCGGCTGGCATGGGGCAATGAGGATATCCGTGATTTTGCCGCTGCCCTCGATGCGGAAGAGGAGCGCAAGAGGGGGGACCGGTTGCCGAAGAACAATCCCTACCCGGTAGAAGGGCTCTATTACTCGGAGATCGCCAGATATGCCGAGCAGCTGGAGCGATATATCACCCTTTTTGGTCGGGAGCGGTTGCACGTGGTGCTGTTCGACGATTTCAAGAGTGCCACGCCTGCTGTTTTCCGGGAGGTGCTGCTGTTCCTGGGAGTGGATCCCGACTATACACCACAGTTTGCGGTTCAGAACCCCAACCGGGTTCGGCGCAGTATGTGGTTGCACAACATGCTTTACCACGCCCCCGGAGGAGTGCTGACCGCAGCGAAGATGGTGGTTCCACCACCCCTGAGGAGGCCGCTATGGGGCTTTCTGGCTCGTGCCAACACCGCCTATCGGCAGCGTCCTCCCATCGAAACCAGCCAGAAACGGCGGCTACAGCAATGCTATCGTGACGACATCCAAAACCTTTCTGGAATCCTAGATCGGGATCTGGAAGCGCTGTGGCTGCGAGGGAGTCCGTGAATATACTGCATCTGATAAGTTCCGGAGGGCTGTATGGCGCCGAGCGGGTCGTCATGGATCTGGCCCGCTACTCCGCTTCACGAGGGGAGGCGGTGCAGGTAGCG
>DRMK01000166.1 GCA_011322575.1 Gammaproteobacteria bacterium | reverse complement strand
GCACCGCCTCGACAGTCACGCTGGGGGCCAGCGCCGGCAGCCCGGCAAATATGTTACGCCCCCCGCAGAGAGCCATCGCCTTGCTGATGATCTGCTCTCCGTTGACGGTCATCAGGGGCTGGTGCCAGAGCTGGTAGAAGATCCGCACCGGCCGCAGGGCAGAGTACCGATGGCGCAGCTGGCGCAGACGGGAGCGCAGATCCCTGGCGCTGCGCCGGGCCGTGGGCACGGTAGCCGCCAGCTCGCCCAGCTTCTCGATTTCATCTGGAATATCATCGAGCTGGCGCGGTTCGCTAAGGTAGATTGTGAATCCCAGCCGGCGCAGCCGCCCGATATCTTCGCGGCGGTTGCCGCTCGCCCATGCGACAATCAGGTCGGGATCCAGGGAGACGATACTCTCCAGATCCAGACCGGCATGGCCGCCAACCCGGGGGATCTGTTGCGCCGCTGGCGGGTAGTCGCAGGACTGTACCGTCCCCACCAGCTTCGGACCGGCGCCGGCGGCAAACAGGTTTTCCGTGAGATGCGGGGCCAGGCTGACAATCCGCTCCGCCGGCCGGGGAAGGGTTACCATGTTGCCCAGGGCGTCCCGCACCTGGACATCCGCCACCACCTGGCCGGCCGCGACGGCTATAATCAACACTGAAACCCTGATCAGAAATCCCATGCAAACCATACCTTTCTGGCGCAGCAAGTCCCTGGCGGAAATGACCCGCGCGGAGTGGGAGTCTCTGTGCGACCGCTGCGGCAGATGCTGCCTCTACAAGCTGGAAGACGAGGAGAGCGGCAGAATACACTATACGAGCGTCGTCTGCAGGTTTCTGGATCTGGAGAACAGGTGCTGCACCTGCTACGCGGAGCGGCGTCACCGGGTACCCGACTGCCTTGTGCTCACGGCAGAGAACGTCACCCGGCTAGGGGCGATCATGCCCACCAGCTGCGCTTACAGGCTGCTGGCGGAGGGCAAGGAGTTGCCCCCCTGGCACCCGCTGCGCAGTGGCGATCCGGCCAGTGTCCACGAGGCCGGGATCTCGGTGCACGGCTGGGCTGTTCCGGAGGGTGAAGTGGAGGGGGAACTGGAGCTTTACGTCATCGATTGACGGCAGCGGCGGCGTCAATGGCACGTCACCTGCCGTATGCGTGGCGTCACCGAACCGTCGCGCGCTATGGAACGCGCCCTCGCACCGGTCTTGCCGCCCATCTGCGGTATCCGCTCAAGCATCAACAGCACGGGATGTTGAGCCAATGGCAAGTCTGTGCCTGGACGGCGGGACCGGTGCGATCATTACGTTCCCGGACGAAACATGAGGGCCATGAGCTACTTCAGCTTGTCGATGCCCAGCATCTTGAGAATATATTTCTCGAATATGGGTTCGCTGGTTCCATTTTTCATTTTGCTGATGAAATACTTCTCGAACGCCTTTTTGGCCAGATGCACCCATTTGCCTTTCTTCATCCAGGCCACGTTGCGCGGGGGAATCTGGGGAATGGCTACAAAAGCTGCTCCGGTGTCGCCCATGTCTGCCAGACAGATGGCGTTCCAGGTAGCCTCCTTGGAGGGCTCCTTGCCTGCCAGGGCGTCTCTGATATTGTGCGCCACGGCAGTGGCCATGGATTCGATCATGTAGCCGGTCTTGGGCGCGCCGGTTGGAACAGGAGTGGCCTCCACAGGCGGAATGGCGATACAGACGCCCACGGAGTATATGTTGTTCCATTTGGGATTGCGCTGGTAGTTGTCCACCTTTACGAAACCGCGTGGGTTGACCAGATCTTCACCTACCTCCATTACCGGATCCACTCCCTTGAAGGCGGGTAGCATCATGGAGAACCGGAAAGGCAGCTCATGCTCCCTGACCGGCTTGCCCTCGTTGTCATGCTCCGTAACGAACATGGTGTCTTGCTCAACCTTGGTAACCGCAGCGTTGCAGATCCAGGGGATGTGCCGCTGGCGCAGTTCGGATTCCAGCATCCCCCTGGAATCACCCACGCCCGCCAGCCCGAGATGTCCGATGTATGGTTCCGACGTTACGAAAGTCATGGGTACCCGGTCGCGTATCCTGCGTTTGCGCAGATCGGCGTCCATAATGAACGCGAATTCGTAGGCCGGCCCAAAGCAGGACGCTCCCTGTACGGCGCCAACCACGATGGGGCCGGGGTTCTCTACAAATGATTGCCATTTCCGGTACGCCTTTTCCGCGTGATCGAGGGTGCAAATCGAAGCGGTAAAGCCATCCGGACCGGTACCCTCAATCTCGTCGAAAGCCAGCTTGGGACCGGTGGCGATGACCAGATAGTCGTACTCGATTACCCGATCATCGGCGAGCACCAGGCGGTTTTCATCCGGAGCTATCTTGCTCACTGCAACGGGAATGAAGTCGATTCCCTTGGCGGTGATGTAGGGTGCCAGTTTGAAGCTGGTGTCCTCCCGTGTGCGCCATCCCACCGCTACCCAGGGATTGGAGGGAACGAAGTGGAAGGTGTCGGTATTCGATATCACGGTCACCTTGTGTTCACTGTCCAGCATCTCCCTTATTTCGTAAGCGGTGGGCAAACCCCCGGTACTGGCTCCGATTATTACGACATGCGCCATGGCTCTGTCCTCCTTTGCTGTAGCTCACCGGAAGTTATGCAGATATTGCGCCAGATACCGAATTATTCAGCCCAAGATGGATCTGGCGGGCCGTTCAGTGCAACACGTTGGCCAGACGGCGGCGGTACTCGCGCACGAGATCGGGGTTGTCCACCACATTGAACAGGGCCAGCATCTGCTTGCGGCCGATGTCTTCCTTGAAACCGCGATCCCGGCGGATGATCTCCAGCAGCT
>DRMK01000165.1 GCA_011322575.1 Gammaproteobacteria bacterium | reverse complement strand
TCCGAACAGGTCGATACGCTGCCCACCCGTCACCTTGACCAGCGGAACATCGTACTTCTCCGCAACGTCGGCGATGACGCGCAGCTCGTCGGGAGAGGTGACACCGCCCCACATACGCGGCACCACGGAGTAGGTTCCGTCCTTCTGAATGTTGGCATGGGCCCGCTCGTTGATGAAGCGGGACTGCGTGTCATCCTGCACCTCGCCTGGCCAGGTGGAGATCAGGTAGTAGTTGAGCGCCGGTCGGCAGCTGCTGCAGCCGTCGGGGGTGCGCCAGTCCAGCGTTTCCATCACGGCGCGGATGCTGGTGAGGTGCGCCTGGCGGATGGTGTTGCGCACGTCGTCGTGGCTGTAGTCGGTACATTTGCAGATGGGTTGGGTGGCGGGCGCCGTGGAGTAGTCGCCGCCGGCGGTATCGGCCAGGATCTGCTCCACCAGGCCAGTACAGGAGCCGCAGGAGGCGGATGCCTTGGTGTGGCTGCGCACCTCCTCCAGGGTGAACAGCCCCTTCTCCAGGATCGCCTTGACGATTTGCCCCTTGGTCACGCCGTTGCAGCCACACACCTCGGCGTCGTCGGGCAGCTCCACCGAGGTGTTTTCCCCCCCGTGGCCGGCGTTGCCCAAGTTGCCCTGGCCAAACAGCAGCTGGCCCCGCATGTCGCTGATGTCGGTGCCGTCGCGCAGCAGTTGGTAGTACCACGCCCCGTCCACCGTATCTCCGTAGAGCACCACCCCGTCGATGCGGTTGTCCCTGATTACGATCTTCTTGTAGACGCCGGCGGAGGCGTCCTGCATTACGATCTCCTCGCTCTGCTCGTCGCCGATGAAGTCTCCGGCGGAGAACAGATCGATGCCGGTCACCTTCAGCTTGGTGGAGACGACCGACCCCTCGTAGTGGCCGATGCCGTACTCTGCCAGGTGATTGGCGCACACCCGCGCCTGCTCGAAAAGGGGGGCCACCAGGCCGTAGGTGATACCGCGGTGCTGGATGCACTCCCCCACCGCGTAGATGCGCGGATCATAGGTTTGCATGGTGTCGTTGACCACGATACCCCGCTCGCAGTGCAGGCCACACTGGCGGGCCAGATCGATGTTGGGGCGGATCCCCACCGCCATTACCACCAGATCCGCCGCCAGCTCCGTGCCGTCCTTGAAACGCACCCCCTCCACCCGCTTCTGACCCAGGATCGCCTCGGTTTCGGCCTCCATGCGGAACTCCAGACCGTGCTCCTCCAGGGAGCGCTGCAGCATCCCGGCGGCGGTCTTGTCCAGCTGACGCTCCATCAGGGTGTCCAGCAGATGCACCACGGTGACTTTCATGCCCCGTTGCAGCAGCCCGTTGGCCGCCTCCAGCCCCAGCAGTCCGCCGCCGATCACCACTGCGTTGCGATAGTTGCGGCTGGCCGCAAGCATCTTCTCCACATCCGCGATGGTGCGGAAGCCCACTACCCCTTCCAGGTCATGTCCCGGAACGGGGATTATGAATGGAGAGGAGCCGGTAGCCAGAAGAAGCCTGTCGTAGGGAGCGGTGCTGCCATCCTGCGCCACCACCCGGCGCCGTGCGCGATCGATGTGCTCCACCCTGCAGCCGGTGTGCAGCGTGATCCCGTGCTGTCGGTACCACTCCTCGTCGTTGAGCACGATCTGCTCGAACTCCTGCTCTCCGGCCAGTACCGGCGAAAGCAGGATCCGGTTGTAGTTGCCGTGCGGCTCGTCGCCGAATACGGTGATCTCGTACCGGTCGGGCGCCAGCCTGAGCAGCTCCTCCAGGGTGCGGATCCCGGCCATGCCGTTTCCGACCAGTACCAGTTTCAGCTTGTTCATAGGGGTTTCAGTATTGTCCAGCGCATCGACTAGCAAGGGGCAGGCATTGTACAGTCTGCTTGGCAACTAGCGCAAATCGCATGCCAAAACAGGGTGATATTGATAAAATACCAAGACAATCAATGGCAAAGCCGTCCGGAAGCGGCTCCGCCAAACCGGCTTTGGCGCACCATTTCCATGCCGCGGCGGGGATGGTGAACCAGAATGGTGCATCTGGTTTACTGTACGGTTTTCCTGCTGTTCACCACCCACACCGCTGCTTCCAGTCTGGAGTGCAGGTTCAGTTTCTTGAGCATGTGCTTTACATGGACCTTTACCGTTCCCTCGGTGATGTCCAGCTCCCGTGCTATCAGCTTGTTGCTCAGCCCCTTGGCGATGAGCTCCAGGATCTGCTGCTCCCGCTCGGTCAGTCCGGCCTTGTTGGGATCGCGGGGAGTGGATTCGTGGCGCAGGGCGTGGGCCAGAAGCTCGGTCAGCTTGTCGCTGATCACCAGACGGCCCCGGGACGCCATCTGCAGCCGCTCCAGGATCTCCTCCGGCTCCATGTCCTTGAGCAGATATCCGTCCGCTCCGGCACGCAGGGCGGCCACCACGTGCTCCTCGTTGTCCGATACGGTGAGGATGATCACGCGGGAGTCCAGGTCGGTGCTCTTGATGGCTTTCAGGGTCTCGATCCCGTCCATGCCTTTCATGTTCAGATCGAGCAGGATGAGATCCGGATTCAGGCGCCGGGCCAGCTCCAGACCCTCTTCTCCGTTGGCGGCCTCGCCCACCAGCGACAGGCTTTCGTCCAGTGCTATGAGATCCGCCACTCCCTTGCGAAACAGGGGATGGTCGTCGATGGTAATGAGGGTGCTGATGCCGTTTCGCTCCATTTCTATGCCGTTCTCCGCATGCTGTCTCCGGGTTCGCTCATGCCGCTGGGCGTAAACTCGAGCTTCACCTCGGTTCCCCCTTCGGGGCGCCTGGCTACGCAGATCTCCCCGCCCAGACCGTTGGCGCGCTCGTTCATGATGGCGAGACCATAATGATCCGCCCGCTCCGCCTCCTCGTCGATACCGATCCCGTCATCACAGATCCGTATGGCGATCCGGCCGCCATCCTCCGGGTAACAGATCGTCACCTGCGCGTGCTCGGCTCCGGAGTGGCGCGTGACGTTGGCCAGCGCTTCACGAATAATGTGCAGCACATGGATCTCCTCGTTGGCGCTGAGCTGGTGTATTCCCAGCTGGTTGTCGAGCGAGATCATGATACCACTGCGCTCCCGGAACTCCTCCACCGTCTCCTCGAGCGCCGCGTTCAGCCCCGGACCATCGATCTTTAGCCGGAAGGTGGTGAGAAGCTCGCGCAGCTGGCGGTAGGCGCGGCTGATCCCTTCACGCAGCTCGTCGATTATGGGACCGACCGGTTGATCATCCGCAGGGTGGGACAGCGCGACGTTGAGACGCACCACCTGTATTTTTAGATAGGAGAGCGACTGGGCCAGGGAGTCGTGCAGCTCGCGGGCGATGACACCGCGCTCCTCCAGCAGGGCGAGCCGCCGGTTTTCGCTGGCCTGGCGGGTTATGTTTATCGCTATGCCGATATGGCGCGCCACAGCCTCCAGCAGCCGTGTTTGCCATTCGTCCAGCTTTTTGCCGCGCGGAACTTCCGTCAGAAGCACGCCGTATTGCTGCTTTTGATCGCGGATCGGCGTAGAGATTATCTGCAGCTCGTCTCCCCTCCTGCGGACAAATCTCATCATATGGGTGTTGTGCTCTCCGTAGCAGGCGGGGCAGTTGGGTGGAGAGCAGGTGTCCACCTCTCCGGCAGGCGGATTGCGGGTGGTCGCCAGCTTGAACGCCTTGTCGCTGCTGTTTTCGTCGTTGATGCAGATAGTACCGGGGCCGACACCTACCAGCTTCTCGATGTCCCTGAGCAGCGCAGTGTAGGCCGTATCGGAGACGGGGGCCATGTACAGGCGCCTGGTGGTATTGTAGAGCAGTTCGAGCGAGCGATTGCTGCGCTCCAGATCGGAGGTCTTCTCCCTTACCCGCTCCTCGAGATCTGAGTATTTCTTGGAGAGATCCTCGGCCATCACGTTGAAGGCGTAACCGAGCTGTCCCAGCTCATCGTCGTTTCCGGTGTGACGGGTGCGGATTGAAAAGTCGCCAAGGCGCGCGCTCTGCGCGCAGGCCAGCAGGTCACGCAGGGGAACCAGCACCTTGTTGTTCATCAGGTACATGGTGAGCGAAACCACAATCAGGGTAAGGAACAGGGAGCTTATCTGGATCAGCCGCAACACGCTGATCTTGGACTCCACATCCCGCTCCAGCAGCTTGACCATGTGGTCAATATCCGCGACGAATGCATCCACCATGGTCAGGTAGCGGGCGCGCGTAGCGGCCGACGGCGGAACGGCGTCCGGCTCCTGCCCTGCAAGGAACAGCGGCTTGATGTCACCATGCCACTGCTCGCTGATGTTGCGGTAGGCCGCGCCCAGCCGGTTGTGCGGGTTTCTGGAGAGGATGGAGACCAGCCTGGAGTCCAGCAGCCTGGACTCGAACTCGCGCACCATCTTGTCGGTGGTGGCTGCGTAAACCTGCTTCTCGTTGCCCGCCGCCATCTCCTGGGCGAGGGCGTTGGCGATCCGGTAGGACTGCATGCGCAGGGTCCCCGCCTGGTTTACCGCTGCTGCCACGCCCTGGGTCATCTCCGCAATGATCACCGAGCTGACCATGCTGACGAAGGCGAAGGTGGTTATGGTCGCCATGGCTATTCCCATGCGCAGCAGCAGGGATTTTCTGGTGAGCTTTGCCATATCGGCCATTATAGCTCCGCCACTGGTGACAGATACAAGATAGCGGGAGAATGGGGGATACCACCAAAAATCCGGCTCAACCGGCAGCCCCTCCAGACAATAGGGTTTTTCCTGAGAACGTCAATAAAACATCCGTGATTTCAGGATGATGCAAAATTACCCCCCTACCCCCTTGTTGGTACCACAATGCGCGGAACACCACGTTTGCCAGGTTGCAACACTTACTTTCTGTAGTTAAATTCCCTTGCAGAGATCACCAGAATTTGGACTCAGTAAGATGGGCCGTATCGCCTTTCAGGCAGGGGAACAGATGTGAGAGATACGGGAACAGACAAGGTGCGGAGCTCTCGCAATCGCGCCCGGGGAGCGCCTCCAGCTCGAAGCAACACCTCCGGCCTGGATTGTGATCGGCAGGAAACATGCACTGCGATGCCGTGCATCCCGGCTCGTTGCCTGCACCATGTTGGAGCAGACCATTTTGCCGTGGGCGGAAATAGTGCTCCCGAGCCCGCCTGTGCCGAGGAGGCTTTCCTGTGCATAGTGGCGCAGGATCAATTTGTTAGAGCCGGCATGCCGTCTCTTGGCATGTGATTTGCCCTTAATGCCGGCAGGTGAATTATACGTTGTCCGGTTCCTGAATCCGGGACGTGTGTTCGGAGCATATCTGGGTTACAGAGCGCCGGAGTGCTTTTCCGGTTTTCATCGAGGTTACCAGAGATTCAGGAAATACCCAGTTCAGCAAACAGGGGAATAGAGATGAGAAACATCAAAACACACAAGGTAGAGCAGCTGATAATGGCTGCGGTGGCATTTTTCTGGTGCTTTCTGCTGTGGTTCTCCAGCGCGGCGTTTGTTCCCACCATAGCGTCCAAGTTCGATCTGGGCGTCAAGGGGGTCGCGTTGCTGGCAAGCTCCGCAATATGGACCGCGCCAATAGCCAGACCCTTGGCGGGTTGGGCCGCGGATCGGTTTGGAGCCCCCAAGGCCTTCGTGCTGATTCTGGTGGTGTGCGGCGCGTTCAGCATACTGTCCGCCTACGCCGAGACCCTGGGCCCCGCGCTGGGAATGACCGAGTACCATTTCCTGTTCTGGGCCAGGGTGGTGGTGGCAACCGCCGGGATCTCGTTCGTGGTCGGCATCCAGCACGTGGCGCAGTGGTTCGAATCCGAGG
>DRMK01000164.1 GCA_011322575.1 Gammaproteobacteria bacterium | reverse complement strand
TTGTAACCTATTTGCGGTAGTTGCCAAGTCGTCGATAGCCTGGCTTATGGTCCCAATCGCAGATCTGCTACCTGGACGATGACCGCGGTGTAATCATGACGTTCCGGGATGGACCATTCGGGCTGTTTGCAAAAAAGCCGTAAATTAGATTAAATTAAGATGGTAAATTAGCAGTTTTCGCACGATATAATACCAAGATAAGCGATGGCAAAGCCTCTTTCAGGGTACCCCCGCGCTTTGGATCAAGGCGCGGCCCGCTGGGAGTGGCTGGCCCTTGCCAAGGGCCGGAACGCGTGGGGCTCTTCCTGCGGGCAGAGGTATCTGGACGATCAGCGGCTGAATGAGGCTTTGTGCCATCCAATGCCTTGGTAATTCTGGTCGGCAGCGGTACTGAGCCGCCCGGTTGAGCACAATATACAAGAACTCAATAGCCGTACCACCGGCAACGAGCGGTACCGGAAAGCGCGTAAAGCAAATACAGCTTGTCCGTTTCTTATAACCATTAAAACTCAGTCAGGAGTAAAATCAATGCGTGAAGAGATGCTCAATTCGATACTAAAGGAGCTCAACGGTACCTCGGCAGACATCGAGGCATCCGCAGTCATATCCACCGATGGCCTGATGATGTCCTGCGTACTGCCGGCTGAGCTGGATGAGGACCGGATGGGTGCAATGAGCGCCGCCATGCTCTCTCTGGGAGATCGCACATCGCAGGAGCTGGCGCGTGGTACCCTGGAGCAGACCCTGATCAAGGGCGACAAGGGCTATATCCTGATGACCTATGCCGGCCCTGATGCGGTCATTACCGTACTTGCCAAGCCGCAGGCGAAGCTGGGACTGATCTTCCTCGACGTTAAACGCGCCGCGGAGAGCATCGCCAAGCTAATCTGACCGGGCTGGCGGTAGTTACGGCTGAAAAACCGGGGCTGCCACAAGGACGGGTAGCCCCCAACGGCGACCAAACGCCGGATCGCGCGGAAACCAGATTCCAAGTCAATTATCTCAACCTTCCGCTTGTTGGTATTGAGATAAATCAGCACCACATCAACCCCTCTCTTCGCAAATCGCCAACTAGTAGCCCTGCCACCCGAAGCTGGCCAAATCTGCTCAATCTGTCAGACAGTTCACAATCCACCATCATGGCGCCTGATAAAAATCATTAAAGAAACATGCCTGGCTGCCGATAGCAAAGGTATTAGGCCAAACAACCGGAGCGACGTAGATGAAAAACAACCCCATCAAGGCCCTCTCCTCTCTTGGTCAGAGCGTCTGGTACGACAATATCCAGCGGAGCATGCTGGCGTCAGGCGAGTTACGGTGCATGGTGGAGGAGGACGACCTGCGCGGCGTAACCACCAACCCTTCCATATTCCAGAAGGCGATTGCCGAGAGCAGCGACTATGACGAGTCCCTGATGCATCTCTGCCAGGAGTTTCCTGACCAGTCGTTCGAGGAGCGCTTCGTCTCCCTGGCCATCGAGGATATCCAGGAGACGGCGGATACGCTGCGCCCGGTCTACGAGGCCACCAAGGGGCGGGACGGCATGGTGAGCATCGAGGTCTCCCCGCTGCTGGCCTACGATACCGACGGCAGCATCGCCGAGGGCAAGGAGCTGTTTGCACGCATCGGCCGTCCCAATGTGATGATCAAGATCCCCGCCACCCGCTCCGGCATCCCGGCCATCGAGGAGCTGATCCATGCCGGGATCAACGTAAACGCCACTCTGCTGTTCTCCATCGAGCGCTACGTGGAGGTGGCCGAGGCCTACATCCGGGGGATCAGGAAACGCTACGAGAAGGGTGCCGACGTGAGCCGGGTGGCGTCGGTGGCGAGTTTCTTCGTCAGCCGCGTGGACTCCGCGGTGGACAAGGCGCTGGAGGAGCGGATGCGCAGCGTGAGCGGCTGGGAACGCACCAAGCTGGAATCGCTCCGGGGCAAGGTGGCCATCGCCAACGCCAAGGCCGCCTACCTACGCTACCAGAAGCTGTTCTCCGAGGCCCATTTCGGCGAGCTGCACCATGCCGGCGCCCAGAACCAGCGCCTGCTGTGGGCCAGTACCGGCACCAAGAATCCCGACTACAGCGACGTGCTCTACGTGGAGTCGCTGATCGGCCCCGACACCGTGAACACCATACCACCATCCACCTACCAGGCGTTCCGGGAGCATGGCCGGGCCGAGTCCACCTTGATGCAGGGCATGGGCTACGCGGAGGATGTGCTCAACCAGGTCTCCGAGCTGGGGATCGATCTGGGCACCATCACCAGACGCCTGGAGGAGGAGGGGGTTGCCGCCTTCGCCAAGGCGTACAACGAGCTGCTGACCGCCATCGGTGAGAAGAGCGCCCTGCTGGCGTGCAGCAAGAAGGCTTCCTGAACGGTAACTGTTCAGATTGCCCCTGAAATTCGTCGGTTCAAGGCGAAAAATGTGAGGTTACGAATTTTTCAACGCAGAAATGGCGGATTTCAGGGGCGAGCTGAATGGTTACCCTGAACGAAGAGGGGACACAGGCAGTACCTTGGGAACGATGGAACACAGGCAAAGTATCCGTCACAAACTGGAACTCACCGTAGGGATCTACCACCGCGGCTCCTGGATCGGAACCTGCCGCACCAGGGATATCAGCAGGGGCGGCATGTTCATCCGCTCCAGGCCGGAGTCGCTGAGAAAGAACTCGCTGATCGAGGTGACCTTCGATCGGCCGGGCAGCACCGGTGGCGTAAAGCGCTACCGTCTCCCTTCCCTGGTGATTCACGGCACCAGCGACGGCGTGGGGGTAATGTTCCGCAGCCAGGAGGGGGAGGCGCATACAGCGCTGCAGCAGCTGGTGGCCGAGCGCACCAGCGCGCAACGCTGCGCCTGATCCAGGCGGGATAAAACAGCGGGGGCTACTGCCCCTGCTGCTTCCCGCCTGCACCCTCCTCCGCCGGCTGCGGGGCGTCGGCCGCCCCCTCTCCGGAGCCGCCGTCACCCTGTTCTCCCCCGGTATCCTCCCCGCCCGGTTCGCCTTCGTCCCGCTGTTCACCCTTCTGCAACAGCTTCTCCCTGCCGGTTTCGAGGATTGGTTCCACCAGGTACTTGGCCACCTTCAGGTAGTGGTCCATGTCGGAACGTTTCAGAACGTAGTACTCCTCATCGGCAGGCTTCCAGAACCGGTAGCGCAGCTCACCGCCATCCTTGCGCTTCACCGTGAACTCCAGCGCCGGCTTCTCCTCGTCGTAACCGGAGGAGGGCTCGCTGCCCAGCAGGGACTGGATGCGCAGTCCGGCCACCTTGTCCAGCAGGCCGGAGACCGCCTTGGCATCGGTGCGCTCACCCTCTCCGAGCTCCTCCAGGCGCAGCTCCTCCCCGCTCCGCTGGAGGGTGAAACCGGGCATCTCCAGACGCTCGATCTTCTCCGGCTCGAGAACGGTGACGGCGCTGTCGATCCAGTCATCCACCCGGGAGGTGAGCTCCCAGCTGTTCAGCTCCACCGCGTAGATCTTCTCCTCTCCGCCGGCCCGCACATGCACCTTGCGCAGGCCGGGTGAACTGCCCACGTAGAGGGTAGCCGCGCTGTCGCTGCCGGCCAGCAGCTCAATCCTGCGCTCGAACTCCCCGTCGGCCACCTTGAACCGCTCCGCGGCCCCCGCCGTGGTGGCCACCGGCCAACCCTTCTTCAGACCGGCCAGCTTCTCCAGGAGCTGCTCCACCCCCTTCCCGCGCGCCGGGAAGCCGCCGCTGTCCGGCAGCGACCAGCGGCCGTTCTCCTTTCTCATGAGCAGGGCGCCGTTGCTGTCCTCGATGCGCAGGCCGTCGATGGAGCCGGCGTCGAAGGCCAGCAGCCGCTCCTCCGGCTGAAAGGCTGCATACCTCTCCTCGCCCATGTTTACCGCCACGGCCGCTGCCAGCTGCACCAGCAACAGGCCGGCCAGGATTGCAATCCACCTGTTCATGGCTATCCCCTCCCGTTACCTAGCGCCACCCAGGATGGCGGCATTGTGCGCGATGGCCCGCCTGCGTACCCAGTAGCGGACAAGGGCGATCAACAGCAGGCCGGCCAAAGCCAGACCGTAGTTGAGATACTCCCAGAACTGCCGGGACTCCTCCTCCACCGGGTCCAGAACCCGGGAGAAGTGGGCCCGGCCGCGGATGGCGAGCAGCCCCCGATCCTCCAGCGACCAGTCGATGGCGTTCTCCACCAGCTGCAGCGGCTTGAGGTAGCGAGTACCCATGCCGGAAGCGGTCAACCCAAGCATCTCGTCGCTGAGAAAACCGTTGGAGGCGAACAGAATGATTCGCGCGCCATCGAGTGAGTGATCGATCACCCGGGTAATCACCTGTTTTTCCTCGCCATCGTTCTGATCCTTCTTCTGTTCTTTCCCCTTTTCCCCGTCCGGTTTCTCGTCATCCTCCTGCGGCTCGTTGACCAGTGGCGAGGGTTTGCCCTTGAAGAAGGAGTCGAAACGCCCCTCCACCGCCACGGCCAGCAGCTGCCGCCCCTCCTCGGCGCCGATCTGGAAGCCCTTCTCGCCATGGCTGCGGAAATCGGGCTGCACCGCCAGGCTGTCCGAGGTCCAGGAGCTGTCCGAGCTCTGCAGCAGCCGGATTACGTTGCGCTCCCGGTTCTTCTGCTCATCCAGCATGATAGGCGCGGCCCAGCTCATGGTGACCTGATCCACCCCGGCCGCCAGGCCGCTCTCCTGATCGATCCCGTCCCTGCGGATGTCCACGAAATAGGGGTAGTCCACCAGGCGCGTCTCGCGCACCATGAAGCCCCCCACCCTGCGCATCACCGGAATCGGCAGGGCGGCGCTTTGCGTATCCAGCACCATGGTCTCCTGCATGGTGATGCCATGGTGCTCGAGCCACTCCTCCAGCCCGGAGTGGTGTTTGCTCACCGCCAGCTCGCGCATGTTGCCCAGATCGAACGGGGCGCTGGAGACGATGACGGTGCCCCCGCGCATCAGGAACTGGTCAACCGCAAACAGCTGCTTCTCGTCCAGCTTGTCAGGCGCCGCCAGCAGCAGGATGTCGGTCTCCTCCGGCACCCTGCCCTCCTTCAGATCGGCGGAGATCACGTTGTGCTCCTGCTCCAGGGTGTTGCGCAGCCAGCTGAACTGTTTGCCATGCCCCGCGATGCCGAACTGGGGCATGGGTGGCGTGGCGGAGGGGGTGTACAGCGCGACGCTCTTCAGGAACCCCTTCGAGAAGCGCTTCAGGGCCGCCTGGATGCTGCGCTCCAGGTCCGCCCTGGCCAGCTCGCCGGGCAGCGGCACCTGGATTACCTTTCCGTCCCCCTCCAGGGTCATGTAGAACCAGAAGGTGTTGCTGTCGAACAGCCCCGCGGCCATGGGCCGGAACCCGTACTCGCTCTCCAGGCGCCGCGCCAGCGCCCCCCCCTGCGCATCCGGGTCCTGGATCTGCACCTTCAGCTTGCCGCCCGAGCGTCCGCTCAGCTTCTCGAGCGCCCCGTCCAGCTCCTTGCGGAATTCACGCAGCACCTCCGGCAGCTTGTCATCCGCCGAGATATAGCCGTTGAAGCTGACCGGATGGGGAATGTTGGCGAACAGATCTCCCGCCCCCTGGTAGGCGTACAGCACCCGCTTGATGGCGCGGGTTATGTCATACTCGGGATTACGCAGATCCACATCCAGACTGGTCTCGCTCTGGGCCTTCACCTCGATCAGATCACGAAACCCGAGCACCTCGTACTGATCCCCATACTGGACCAGAATGTTGAAATAGGAGTTGACCACCGACGCCTGGTACTTGCTGGCGAACTGGAACGGCACCGGCCTGATGGCATACTTCTCGTTGGCCTCCTGCTCCAGATCGGGATGCTCCTTGGGATCGATGAACTCCACCCGCACCCGTCCCTCGCCGGCAATGGCGTACTCCTCCAGCAGATCGCGCAGGCGCGGCACCAGGGGCGCCAGCAGGGGGTGGGTCTGGGCGCTGAAGTAGCCGCGGATCAGCAGCGGCTCGCGCAGCTGGGCCAGGTAGTTGCGGGTGGTATCGGAGATGGAGTAGATATTCCCCTGGGTCATGTCCACACGCGCCCACCCTACCGGGGCCAGCCACAGATTGGCGGCCAGAAAGTTGGCCGCAAACAGCCCGGTAAGCAGCCCCCAGCGCCGGTGATTGGCGTTGGATGAGTTGCCCGCCCAGCGCAGCCACTCCAGCACGAAGATGTTGAGGGTCAGAAACACCCCCACCAGGCTCAGATAGTAGTAAAGATCGCGCAGATCGATCACGCCGCGGGTGATGGACTCGAAGCGGGAACCGGATCCCAGCAGCTGCAGCAGCTCCGAAACGCGGTTGCCGAACAGGCCGGTAAGGGTATCGGAGCCCAGCAGGTAGAACAGCCCGCATACCAGGGCGGTCATGATCAGGCTGACGATTTGGTTGGCGGAGCGTGCGCTCACGAACAGACCGATGGCCACATAGGCGGCGGCGAGGAAGATAGTGGCCAGATAGCCGCCGAACACCGGCCCCCAGTCCAGAGGGCCCAGCAGGCCGACGGTGACCGGCAGCGGCAGGGTAAGCAGCAGCGCCACCGCCACCAGCCCCAGGCAGGCCAGGAATTTGCCCAGCACGAGCTGATAGCTCTTGACCGGCGAGGTGAGCAGAAACTCCAGGGTACCGGAGCGCCGCTCCTCCGACCACATGCGCATGGTGATGGCCGCCACCAGAAAAATGAGCAGCAGCGGCATCCACTCGAACAGGGGCCGCACGTCGGCGATATTGCGGGCGAAGAAGGTTTCCACCCAGAAGAAGATGAACAGCACCACCGCCAGGAAGGCCCCGATGAATATGAATCCCACCGGCGAGGCAAAGAATCCGGAAAACTCCTTGCGGGCAATACGCAGCAGAACGCTCATGCTCACACCCCTCCCCGTGCCGAGATCTCTCCAAAAATCTCCTCCAGATCACGCCGCTCCGGCTGCAGGCTGTACAGGTTCCAGCCCTCGCTGGCTGCCCGCCGGGCCACCAGCGGCGCGGTGGCGAAGGGATCCTCCTCACCTCCGAGGGACAGCGCGTAGCGATGACCGGGCCCGCCGCTGGAGAGGCTCTCCACGGAGGTGACCCCGGTGATCTCCGCCAGCGGCTCCATGGCCTGGTCCGGTGCGGCATCCAGCGCCACCAGCAGCCGTTTGCCGGCCTGCAGCTCATCGATACCGGAGTCGAGCGCCTTCTGTCCGTTGCGGATGATAATCACCCGGTTACAGATAGCCTGCACCTCCTGCAGGATGTGGGTGGAGAGTATCACGGTGGAGTGCTCCGCCAGGGAGCGGATCAGCTCCCGCATCTGCTGTACCTGCGTGGGATCCAGGCCGTTGGTGGGCTCGTCCAGGATCAGCAGGCGCGGCTCGTGCAAGATGGCCTGGGCTACCCCCACCCGCTGCCGGTACCCCTTGGAGAGGGTGCCGATGGCCTCGCACGCCTTCGCCTCCAGATCGGTGCGCCGAATCGCCTCCCTGATGCGCTGCGCCCGCTCCGCCTCGGGAACGGCATGCAGGGCCGCCGCGTAGTCCAGATAGTCGATCACGTTCATTTCAGGATAGAGCGGATCGTTCTCCGGCAAATAGCCGATACGCCGCTGGACCTCGCTGCGCCGGGTGGCGATATCCAGACCGTCTATCTCGATACTGCCGGAGGTTGGCTCCAGATAGCCGGTGAGCATCTTCATGATGGTGGTCTTGCCAGCCCCGTTGTGACCCAGCAGACCGACGATCTCCCCCTGCCGGATCTGGAAGGAGACCTGATCCACAGCCTTCAGATCCCCGTAGGTTCGAGTCAGGTTTTCAACCCGGATCATTTGGAACACTCCTTACGTTTTTTCTTGTACTAAGCCATGTCAAACCAAAATAGCAGCCGCCCCGCTCCCTGCAGAGCGGGATGAAACCGTCTTTCGTAATACAGTACGCCGCGCTGCCGGTTGGGCGCACTGCGGGATCAGGATCCACCGCTTCGGTCCACGCGCATGGATTGGCGCCGGAATAGACAGCGCCGCATGCGGAAAGTTCACCGATGCCGGGAGCTACCTCCTCTCCCGGTTCCAGCGCGCCATCCTCTCCAGCAGGGCATCCAGGCCGCCGTGCCGGATCTCCTCGGCAAAGCTGGAGCGGTAGGTAACCACCACGCTCACCCCGTCGATGGTCACGTCATACACCTGCCACTCCCCGTTGCGCAGCACCACGCTGTAGTTGACGCTGTGCGGCGGCCCGCCACCGCGCATTACCTCGGAGCGGACCACCGCCCGCCGCTGCCCCTCTTTCAGCCTTACCGGATGGAACCGGAAACGGAAACCCGCGTACTCCAGCAGCGCCGAAGAGTAGAACCGGATCAGCATCTCCTTGAACTCCCTGGCAAACCGCTCCCGCTGCTCCCTGCTGGCGCGGCGCCACTCCTTGCCCAGCACGCGGCGCGCCACCAGCTCCAGCGCCACATGGGGCACCAGCAGCTCCTCCACCAGAAGGTGCAATCGATGGGGATCGGCACGCAATTCCGCCTCCCGCGCGCTCAGTGCCGCGAGCATCTGCCCAGCGACCCGCTCCAGCATAAGCCGGGGTGACTCCACCGCAGCCACCCCCTGGACCCACAGCAACAGGAGAACCAGCAGCACCCTTCGCACCACGCCCCTCTCCTTGACAAGGCTGTTACCAAAACAATCGATAGTAACCACGCTCATGCAGGTCATCCATACTGGTCAAGCGGCATGCCCGCTATTTACCGGGCTATTATAAAGGGGTTTTGGAAACTGCCCGATCGGCGCATTCCGAAGATCTGCGGCTCCGCATCCTGCTAAAATACACATCCACCGGTCATCATCCAAGCCACCATGCACGGTCCCGAACTGTTGTCGCCTGCCGGCACCCTCAACAACCTACGCTACGCCCTGGCCTACGGAGCCGACGCCGTCTATGCCGGCCAGCCCCGCTACAGCCTGCGGGTGCGCAACAACGACTTCACCCTGGAAAACCTGGCCACCGGAATCGAGGAGACCCGCGCCGCGGGCCGGAAATTCTACGTCACCGTCAACCTGATGCCCCACAACGCCAAGGTGGCCACCTTCCTGCGGGACATGGAGCCGCTGATCGCGCTCCGGCCGGATGCGCTCATCATGGCCGATCC
>DRMK01000163.1 GCA_011322575.1 Gammaproteobacteria bacterium | reverse complement strand
GGGGATCGAAGCGATCGAACCCCGCCTCCACCGGCGTATGGGTGGTAAACAGGTTACCGGCGCGGGTGGCGCGCAGGGCGACCGGAAAAGGCTGTCCCGAGCGCCGCATATGGTAGCGGGCCCGCTCCAGAACGGCGAACGCGGCGTGGCCCTCGTTCATGTGGCAGACGGGGGAGTCGATACCCAGCGTCTCCAGCAGCCGCCAGCCACCGATCCCGAGAACCATCTCCTGCTGCAGGCGCATCTCCCCGCCACCGCCGTAGAGCTCGCTGGTGATGGCCCGGTCCCCGGGGTGGTTGAGGGGATCGTTGCTGTCCAGCAGCAACAGCGTGCGCCGCCCCACCCGCCCGCGCCAGGTGCGCAGGCGCAGCCTCCTGCCAGGCAGCTCGATGGAGATGCGCACCCACTCCCCCTTGTCATCGCGCAGGGGCACCACGGGCAGCATGGTGGGGTCGTTGTAGGGGTAGAACTCCAGCTGATCTCCGTCGGCATCCAGCGCCTGGCGGAAATAGCCCTGCTGGTAGAGCAGCCCTATCCCGATAACCGGGATGTTCAGGTCACAGGCCGTCTTCAGATAGTCCCCGGCCAGCACCCCCAGACCGCCGGAGTAGATGGGCAGGGACTCGCAGATCCCGAACTCCATGCAGAAGTAGGCCACGTGCCCGGAAAAGGAGGCGCCGATATTTTCGGAGAACCAGGACTCCGCGCCAAAGTGCGCCTCCCGCACCTTCAGCTGCTCCTGCAGCATGTCGAGAAACGCCCTGTCGCCGGCCAGCTCCTCCAGGCGCCGATCGGAGACGGTAACCAGAATCAGCCAGGGATTGGCTGTCTCCTCCCAGAGCCGCGGCGCCACCTGACGCCACAGCGCATCGGCGCCGTGGTTCCAGCTCCAGCGCAGATCCAGCGCCAGCGTCGCCAGACCCTGCAGAGGTTCGGGCAGGGCGCGCGGAAAGTAGTAGTCGGTCTGCATGGGAATCCATTCAACCCAGCGTAGGAAACAGCCCCTTCAGGCCATCGGCGATGAACTCCACCGCTATGGCCGCCAGAACCAGCCCCATGATGCGGGTCGATATATTAATACCTGTTGCGCTGACGTGATCCGCAATCCACGGCGCGAGGCGCAACACGCCCCACACGACCACGCTCAACAACAGAATACCCAAGGCAATTACAAGATGATGGGACAAGGTATCCGACCGGTGCGCTGCCATTATCACCGCGCTAATGGCACCTGGCCCTGCCAGCAGCGGCATGGCGAGCGGTACTACCCCAACCGATTCCCTGTCGATGGACTCTTCAGCCTCCTCCCTGGTCTGTCGCACACTGCTGGTCCTGGCATGCAACATGGCGATGGCCATCAACAGAATCAGAATTCCTCCCCCGACGCGAAACGAGGCTATGGAGATCCCGAAAAACTCCAGCAGCATATCCCCGAGAAAAAGCGTCGCCAGCAGGATAATCAGCACCGATATGGCCACCTGATGAACGGTCCTGTGGAGCTGCTGGTCGCTGTCTCCTCCGGTCATGGCGATAAACAGGGGAACCGCTCCAACCGGATTAACTATGGCCAACAGCCCGACGAATATTTTTACGTATTCTGCAGAATCGAGCACAGAGCCCTCTCCTCCCCGATCGAGCACCTGAGCCGCGCGCAGGATACCTGTCTATCCGTCACCCGCTTGTTCCCTGTCTTCCGTCCTCCGCTCCCAAAAAACCACCAGAAACACCCCCACCAAGGCAGCCAGCATCACCAACCAGAGATACTGCACGATGAGCGCAGCCACGATGGCGGAGAGACCCAGCATCACCCCCAGCAGGCTGAGACGCCAGCTGATCCGAAACCCGTCCAGGAATACCGCCAGCCCCAGTAGGAGCAGCAGCACCAGGCCGGTGGTTTCATAGTTGAGACGCCCGGTGTCGAGCAGCACGAAGACCCCGACGACCGCGACTGCCGTAGCGAGCCAGTGCATGGTCTGCACCAGCAGCACCGAATGGAACCTGCGCTCCGGTCTCTTCGACCAGACTATGATCATCCCCCCGATCCAGAATACCGCGGTCATGACCAGCCAGTAGCGATAACTGCGCGCCGGCGAAAAGTTGGTTATGGCCATTCCCACCAGGCAGAGCGCCAGCAGCAGGAGAAGGATGATATCCTCCACCAGCGTCTTCCTGCGCGCAAAAGCCGCAACAGCCTGCCCCACTCTGCCCGCCATCACTCTCCCTCCCGGATTACGCCCCGCCTGGTAAACCTACTCCTGTTTCTCCTCCAGCAACCCTGCGTGCTCGATCAGACCCTCGAGATCCCTGTCCATCTTTTTCAGGTGTTTCTGCATACGGTGAATATCATTTTCGTCCATGCGCTTAACCCCAAGGTGATACTCGAGATGATCCAGTGCTACCGCCACATCCTTGTGCAGCTGTTCGAGATCGGATTTCAGTTTGGAGATGTCCTCTTTGAGAATACCCATGGTTGCGCCCTCCATCGGTCAGGCAAGGTAAGGGTGGGGTCACCGGAAATGGCTCCCCCTGGAGACTACCTAACGAATAGCAGACGGCCAGGTGTTCGTCAATCTGGTGGCCGGCGGCGGGATGGCTGAAGGTGCAAATGTTTGGTTGCCGGATTAGCAGTTACTCAACAACCAGCTTAGCTGGTGGTTGTTGAGTGCCTTCTAGTTGCCAAGCCGGGAGTGATTGGTCGGGGCGAGAGGATTTGAACCTCCGACCACCTGCACCCCATGCAGGTGCGCTACCAGGCTGCGCTACGCCCCGATGTCAGAACTGGATGGATGTTGACCCCCCGCACCGCCCCGCCGGCCGATCCGGGGAGCGTATGATACCCCACCTGGCCGGTGGAGAACAGCCGTCGGCAGGTATTATGACTTGAGAATCGCCAGCACCTCTTCCAGCTCGCTCCGGAGCTGGCGCACCAGATGTCTCTTGAAGGCGCTGCTGTCGTCGTCCTGCTGGCCGGAGAGCCGCTGCCGCGCCCCCCCGATAGTGAAGCCGTCCTCATAGAGCAGGGTTCTGATCTGACGAATCATCAGCACATCCTGATGCTGGTAGTAGCGCCGGTTGCCGCGCCGCTTGACCGGCTTGAGCTGCGGAAACTCCTGCTCCCAGTAACGCAGGACGTGCGGCTTGACCGCGCACAGCTCCGCCACCTCGCCGATGGTGAAGTAGCGCTTGGCCGGAATGGGAGGCAGCTCGTTGTTGTTACTCGGTTCCAGCATAGGTCTCGACCTTGGCCTTCAGTTTGTGGCCGGGACGGAACACCACCACCCGCCGCGCCGTGATGGGGATCTCCTCTCCGGTCTTGGGGTTGCGCCCGGGACGCTCCCGCTTCTCGCGCAGATCGAAGTTGCCGAAACCGGACAGCTTGACCTGGTGCCCCTGCTCCAGGGCGCAACGAATCTCCTCGAAAAACATCTCGACGACCTCTTTGGCCTCCCGCTTGTTCAGGCCCAACTCCTCATACAGATGCTCCGCAATTGCAGCTTTCGTCAATGCCATGATTATTCTCTCAGTGTACCCCCAAGATTCCGCGCTACCGCATCCACCACGCGCTGGATGAAACTATCGACCTCTTCGTCCTCAAGAGTGCGTGAATAATGCTGCAAGGTCAACCCTAATGCAAGGCTTTTGCGACCAGAATCAACACCTTTGCCTTGATATGTATCAAATAATCGAATCTCCTGCAACAGTTCCGAACCTATGTTGCGAATACAGTCCAGAACCTCCGCCGCTGGAACCTCCTCATCGACCACGATGGCCAGGTCGCGGCGTATCGCCGGGTATCGGGAGATCTCCCGAAAACCGGGAACCGGATGCTCCAGGAGGGGCGCCAGCCGCAGCTCGAACAGGACCACCCGGCGTGACAGATCCAGCCTTCGCTGCAGCGCGGGGTGCAGCACTCCCAGCCAGCCGACGGCCTCCCCGCGCAGCTGGATGGCGGCGCTCTGTCCCGGATGCAGCGCCGGGTGTTCCCGGGCCTGGAAACGCAGCGGCAATCCCCCCGCGAGGGCCTCCACGTCCCCCTTGAGATCGAAAAGATCCACGTCACGCCGCTCCCCGCCCCACTGCTCTGGAAGCGACGCTCCGCAGGCCACCCCCGCCAGCATCTGCTCCTGCTGCACCTCGCCACCACTGCGGATGAAGCGCAGGCCGGTCTCGAACAGCCGCACCCTCCCCTGCTGCCGGTTGAGATTGTAGGCCAGCGCGGGTAGCAGCCCGGCCCAGAGGGTGGTGCGCATCACCGCCATGTCGGACGATATGGGGTTGGCCAGCGCCACCGCCTCGCGCTCCGGATCGAGCATTCGCTGAATCCCCGGATCCACGAAGCTGTAGGTGATCGCCTCCTGGTAGTCGCGCTGGACGAGGGCGCAGCGCAGCTGCTGCAGAGGCCGCCGGGACTCGCGCCGGGCGCGCATGGCCAGCGCGGCCACCGGCCTGATGCCGGGCAGCTCCCCGTAACCGTGGATGCGCGCCAGCTCCTCGATGAGATCCGCCTCGATGGCGATGTCGAAACGGTAACCAGGAGGTGTCACCCTCCACCCCTCATCCAGCGGCAGCACCTCCATCCCCAGACGGGTCAGGATCTCCCGGACCTCCCCGTCGGGGATCGCGCTCCCCAGCACCCGGGAGATCCGGGTGCGGCGCAGCCGGATGGCGGGAGCGGTGGGCAGCCGATCCTCATCGGTGACATCCACCACCGGCCCGGGGTCGCCGCCGGCGATCTCCAGGAGCAGCGCCGTGGCCCGCTCCATGGCCTCCGCCTGCAGTCCGGGATCCACCCCCCGCTCGAAGCGCTGGGAGGAGTCGGTATGCAGACCGTAGCCACGCGCCTGCCCGGCCAGCGCTTCCGGGGTGAAGAATGCGCTCTCCAGGAGTATGTGGCGGCTGCCGGGGCCAACCGCGGTGGCCGCGCCCCCCATGATGCCGGCCAGCGCCACGGGTCCACTCCCGTCCGCTATCACCAGCGACTCCTGGCGCAGCCGGATCTGTTGCCCGTCCAGCAGCTCCAGCTCCTCTCCGGAGCGGGCGCGGCGCACCTGGATCCCGCCGCTCAGCCTCTCCAGATCGAAGGCGTGCATCGGCTGCCCCAGCTCCAGCATCACGTAGTTGGTGACATCCACCAGCGCCCCCAGCGAACGCAACCCGCTGCGCCGTAGCCGCTCGCGCATCCAGAGGGGGGTCTCCGCGCCGGGATCGAGATTGCGGATCACCCGCCCCAGGTAGCGCGGACAGAGATCGCTTGCCCCAACATCCACCGCCACGCTGTCCCCGCAGCGGGCCGCAACCGACCGTATGGACGGCTTCCGCAACGGCAGGCGGTTCAGCGCCGCCACCTCGCGGGCCACCCCGGCCACGCTCATGCAGTCTCCCCTGTTGGGGGTCAGGCCCAGCTCTATGGCAACATCCTCCAGCTCCATATACTCGCGCAGATCCCGCCCCACAGGCGCATCGGCGGGAAGCTCCAGCAACCCCTCCGCCTCTTCGGCAAGCCCCAGCTCCCTGGCGGAACAGAGCATGCCGGAGGAGGAGACGCCGCGCAGCCTGGCCTTTTTGATCGTGAGTCCGCCGGGCAACCCGGCGCCCACCAGCGCCACCGCCACCCTGATCCCGGCGCGCGCGTTGGCGGCCCCGCAGACAATCTGCAGCGGTTCCGGCTGCGCCACATCCACCCGGCAGACCTGCAGTTTGTCCGCATCCGGATGGCGCTCCGCCGACACGATCTCTCCCACCACCACGCCGCTGAAGCCGCCGGCCACCGGCTCGGCGCCGTCCACCTCCAGCCCGGCCATGGTAAGCTGTTCGCACAGTTGCGCGGTGTCGATGCCGGGATCGACCCACTCACGCAACCATCGTTCGCTGAACCTCATCCGCCCGCCACCTAGTTGAACTGCCGCAGAAAGCGCAGGTCGTTTTCAAAGAACAGGCGCAGGTCGTTCACGCCGTAACGCAGCATGGCGAGACGCTCCACCCCCATGCCGAACGCAAAGCCGGTGTAGCGTTCGCTGTCCACCCCGGTGGCGCGGAATACATTGGGGTGGATCATGCCGCACCCCAGCACCTCCAGCCAGCCGGTGTGGCTGCAGACCCGGCAGCCATCGCCGCCGCATATCACGCACTGGATGTCCGCTTCGGCGGATGGTTCGGTAAAGGGAAAGTAGGAGGGGCGAAAGCGCACCGCCAGCTCCTGTTCGAAGAAGTTGCGCAGAAAATCGTCCAGCACCCCCTTCAGCCCGGCGAAGTTGACCCGTTCGTCCACCATGAACCCTTCCACCTGGTGAAACATGGGGGTGTGGGTGAGATCCGAGTCGCAGCGATAGACCCTGCCCGGCGCGATGATGCGCAGCGGCGGCTCGCGCTGCTCCATCACCCGGATCTGTACCGGCGATGTGTGGGTGCGCAGCACGGTATGGCTGTCGAAGTAGAAGGTGTCGTGCATGGCGCGCGCCGGGTGGGAATCGGGAATGTTGAGGGCGGCGAAGTTGTGGTAGTCATCCTCGATCTCGGGCCCCTCCGCCACCTCGAACCCCAGGCTGGCGAACAGTGCCTCGATCCGCTCCAGGGTGCGGGTGACGGGATGGATGCCGCCCGTCCCCTGCCCCCGCCCCGGCAGGGTGACATCAACGGTTTCAGCGGCAATACTGGCCTGCAGCTCCTGCTCCTGCAGCTGCAGGCGGCGCTTCTCCAGCGCCTCCTGCAACCGCCGCCGGGCCCGGTTGATGGCTTCCCCCGCCGCGGGACGCTCATCCGGTGGCAGCTTGCCGAGCTGCTTCATCCGGGCGGTGAGGGATCCCTTCCTGCCCAGATAGGAGACCCGCAGGCGCTCCAGCGCCTCCAGATCCGCAGCGGCAGTGATCTCCTGCCCGGCCTGCTCCACGAGACTGTTCAGATCATGCACTCTGCTCTCTCTCCTGAGACCGGGGTTCCGTCGGGCAGGATGGGTAAAGGCCGGCGGTACCAGCCGTCACGGGGAAGAGCCGCCACCCCCAACCGGCGCCGCAGGCTGGAGAGGGCGGCAAGGGTGTGCCTCAGGCAGCCAGGCTGCTCTTGGCCTTTTCCGCCAAGGCGGAAAAGGCCACCATGTCGGTAACCGCCAGGTCGGCCAGCACCTTGCGATCCACCTCGATCTGCGCCTTCTTCAGCCCGTTCATCAGGCGGCTGTACGAGAGACCGCACTCGCGCGCCGCGGCGTTGATGCGCACGATCCAGAGGGCGCGGAACTGGCGCTTGCGCTGGCGCCGGTCACGGTAGGCATATTGCCCCGCCCTGGTTACCGCCTGCTTGGCGACCCGGTAGACGTTCTTGCGGCGGCCGGAGTATCCCTTGGCCTGCTTGATGACCTTCTTGTGACGGGCGCGCGCCGTCACTCCGCGTTTTACTCTTGGCATATCGGTTTACCTCACTCAGCTGTAGGGCAGCATGCGTTTTACCAGGGCGCTGTCCGCCGCATGCACCGCGGCGGGGGAGCGCAGCTGGCGCTTGCGCTTGGTGCTCTTCTTGGTGAGGATGTGGCGGCGGTGCGATTGGGCACGCTTGACCCGCCCCGATGCGGCGATCCTGAAGCGCTTGGCCGCGCCGCTGTTGCTTTTCATCTTGGGCATCTATGGATACTCCGAACTTGATGCTACCTATCCAAACGGGTGAACGGGTACCGGCACCGTGCCGGTTTGCAAACCACGCTGCACCCTCCCGAGGCTGCAAGCCTGCGCCGGCAGCCGAGCACCACTAGTACTCCGTCAAGGTGCTACTTTCTCTTGGGGGCGATGACCATCACCATCTGCCGCCCCTCCATCTTGGGGAACTGCTCCACCGTACCCAGCTCCGCCAGATCCTGCTCGACCCGTTTCAGCAGATCGCGGCCCAGCTCCTGATGAGCCATCTCACGCCCCCGGAAACGCAACGTCACCTTGGCCTTGTTGCCCTCCCCCAGGAAGCGGACCAGATTACGCAGCTTGATCTGATAGTCCCCCTCCTCGGTCCCGGGACGAAACTTCACCTCCTTGACCTGGATCTGCTTCTGTTTCTTCCTGGCAATCTGCCGCTTCTTGCGCTCCTCGAACAGGTACTTGCCATAGTCCATGATGCGGCAGACGGGCGGTTTGGCGGTGGGGGACACCTCCACCAGGTCCATGTCCTCGTTGTAAGCCCTCTGCAGCGCCTCCTCCAGCGGAACGATGCCTACCTGCTCCCCATTCTGTTCGATGAGTCGCACCTCGGGTGCCGTAATATCTTCGTTTATACGGACCTGCTTCTCTTTTCCAGCAGCGATTATTTTACTCCTTCCAAAACAGAACGACCGCGGCTTGCGATGGTATCGGCGAGCCCCCCGGCGAATGCCTCGAGGGGCATGCTGCCGAGATCCTCGCCGGTTCGCGTGCGCACGGCCACAGAACCAGACTCCACCTCCCGATCACCCGCCACCAGCAGGTACGGGACCTTGCGGATAGTGTGTTCGCGGATTTTAAAGCCGATCTTCTCATTTCTCAAGTCCGAAACCACCCGAAAACCCCGCTTTTTCAGGCTCTCCTCCACTCCCCTTGCGTAGTCCGCCTGCCGGTCGGTGATGTTCATCACCACCGCCTGGACCGGAGCCAGCCAGACCGGGAACGCCCCTGCATGGTGTTCGATGAGAATCCCGATGAACCGCTCCAGGGAGCCGAGGATTGCCCGGTGCAGCATCACCGGTACGCGGCGGCTGCCATCCTCCGCGATGTAGGAGGCGTCGAGCCGTCCCGGCATGGAGAAATCCAGCTGGATGGTG
>DRMK01000162.1 GCA_011322575.1 Gammaproteobacteria bacterium | reverse complement strand
GGCCTGCCTGGCAGAGCCGGACCGCCGGGTGGTGGCGGTTACCGGCGACGCCGGCTTTCTGATGAACTCCCAGGAGCTCGAAACCGCTGTGCGGCTGGGCGTCCCCCTGGTAGTATTGATATGGAACGACGGTGGCTACGGGCTCATCGAGTGGAAACAGATGAACCGTTTCGGCCGCAAGTCCAACGTGGATTTCAGCAACCCCGATTTCGTCGCCTATGCCAAATCGTTCGGCGCGTGCGGGGTGCGGATCGAGCATACCGAGCAGTTGCTGCCAACCCTGCGCGAAGCGCTGCGCAGCGACGCTGTCACGGTAATTGACTGCCCGGTGGACTACAGCGAAAACCTGAAACTCACCAAGCAGCTGGGGGAAATGATATGCCCGGTCTGAGCGCCGTTGAACCGGCTACGATACCGGAGGAGAGCACGGGGCAACAGCCCGCGGCCGGCACCCGCTTGCGGCTCCTCAGCTACAACATCCAGGTGGGAATCACGACCCAGCGCCCGAGCCACTACCTGACCCGCAGCTGGCGGCACATTCTCCCGCACGCGGAGCGCTTCTGCAATCTGGATCAGATCGCGAATCTGCTACACGACTACGACATAGTGGGGTTGCAGGAGGTGGATGCAGGCAGCCTGCGCAGCAACTTCATCAACCTGACCGAGTATCTGGCGGAAAGAGCCGGGTTTCCGTTCTGGCATCACCGGGTAAACCGTCGCGTGGGGCGGATAGCGCGCCATGCAACCGGTCTGCTTAGCCGAATACGTCCCCTACAGGTAGCCGAACAGCGCCTGCCGGGCCTGATCCCGGGACGGGGGTTTACCGCGGCCCGGTTCGGGCATGGGGAGTCACTGGTGGTGTTCAACATCCACCTGGCCCTGAGCAGGAGGGTGCGACTGGAACAGATTAGCTATCTTGCCGATTTGATCAACCAGTATCCGCATGTGGTCCTGATGGGCGACATGAACTGCCAACCGGACAGTCTGGAGTTGCGTTACCTGTTTCGCAGGACCCATCTGCGGGAGCCCCTGGAGAGATTTCACACCTTCCCCAGCTGGCAGCCGAACCGCCACATCGACCATATTCTGGTGACCCCCCAACTGGAGGTGCGCCAAGCCAGGGTGCTGCGCCACTCCTTTTCGGATCATCTCCCCGTAGCCATGGAGATCAGCGTTCCGGATTCGGTGATGCTATCCTGATAGTTGGCGGTCTTTCAGTGTGCCGGCTTCGTGGGGCTGTCCGTGTTTCCCGGTGAAGGGTTCCGTTGCCTGCGACCCAGCCGCCGCTGCCGTTCGATGTCGCAGATCCGCTCTACCAGCTGCAGCCGTGATTCCGGATTGGCGGAGATGAACTGCACCCCGATTCTGACATCGTCACCTTTGCGGCGGCACCAGGAAACCTTTCCCTGGGCATGCAGCCGCTGGTCACGTGAAGGTATCGACAGTCCTATGGTGGTACCCTTTGGTATGGTGTGGTCGGTTTTGCAACAGAATCCCCCCACCCCGATGTCGAGCAGCTGGCAGCTCTCTATGGGGTCATCAACGGCCGTTATCTCTACTGGTAACCTTGTGGGTTGACGGATGAAGGTTCTCATGTAAATAGGTCACGATCGGGTTGCAGCGCAGCCCGCCGCTGACCGGCAGGTTCGGACAAGGCGCGGCCGCCTTTTCCAAGTATAGACAATAACAGGCAGGATAGTTCAGTATTTGCCCCCGGCAGGGCCGCTCTCAAGCAAATTGCAAGAGCGGTGCGCTATCTAGTATGCTTACCAGCTAAAGCAACGACAGGGCTGTCCGAGTTACAATCATTACATGTCCAGATTAAGCGTTGTTATCCTAGCCGCGGGCCAGGGAACAAGGATGCGTTCGCTGCTGCCCAAGGTGCTTCACCCCATTGGTGGTCAACCCATGCTGCGGCATGTGATCGACTCTGCCAGTGAGTTGGCACCGCACGCCATCCATGTGGTCTACGGGCATGGTGGAGAGATGGTGCGCTCCAATCTTGCAGAGCTGCCACTGGTCAACTGGGTCGAGCAGGCGCAGCAGCTGGGCACCGGTCACGCCGTGAGCCAGGCGCTGCCTTCCATCCCCGATGAACACACGGTGCTGATCCTGTACGGCGATGTTCCGCTGATAACTCCAACGACCCTGCGTGGTCTGGTAGCGGCGGCACAAAGTGGCGTCGGGCTACTTACCACTGAGCTTGCCGATCCTGGTGGCTATGGGCGCATAGTGCGTGGCGCTGACGGCGCCGTGTCCGCCATCGTGGAGGAGAAGGATGCCACCACCCAGCAGCGCGCCATCAGGGAAGTGAACACCGGTATGCTGGCGGCCACGGCCCGGTTATTGAGGCGCTGGCTGGAGGGGTTGAATAACGACAATGCGCAGGGGGAGTTCTATCTTACTGATGTGATCGCCGCCGCAGTTGGGGAGGGGGTGTCGGTGCAGACCGTAGCTCCCCAAGCGGTGGCCGAGGTGATGGGGGTAAACAACCGGCTGCAGCTGGCTCAGCTGGAGCGGGAGTACCAGATGCGCCAGGCCCGGGAGATTATGCTGTCCGGTGTTTCATTGCTGGATCCGTCCCGCTTTGATCTGCGCGGGGAGTTGCGGGCGGGGCAGGATGTGACCATCGATGTGAACGTGGTGCTCGAGGGGGAGGTGGAGTTGGGTGACGGAGTCCGGATAGGGCCGAACTGCTACCTGCGCGACGTGCGTATCGGCTCCGGGAGCCGCATCAATCCCAACTCTGTTCTGGAACAGGCAGAGGTTGGCGCAGGCTGTGTCATCGGTCCCTTTGCCCGGATTCGCCCCGAAACCAGGTTGGCGGATCAGGTCCATATAGGCAACTTCGTCGAGGTAAAGAAGAGCGACGTGGCGGCTGGTTCCAAAATCAATCATCTCAGCTATGTGGGTGACAGCACGGTGGGTTCCGGGGTGAACATCGGTGCCGGGGTGATCACCTGTAACTATGATGGGGCCAACAAGCACCGCACCGTGATCGGGGACGGCGCCTTCATCGGCTCCGATACCCAGCTGGTGGCTCCGGTAGAGGTGGGCGCTGGCGCTACCATAGGAGCCGGCTCCACCATAACCCACGATACCCCAGCAGGGGAGCTCACCCTGAGCAGGGTGAGGCAAAAGACTGTGCAGGGCTGGACCCGGCCGGTAAAGAACAAGCGTACCTAGGGGGAAGAAGAGATGTGCGGAATAGTTGGCGCTGTTGCCGAGAGGGATGTGACGCCGATCCTGCTGGAAGGGTTGAAGCGTCTGGAGTATCGGGGATACGACTCGGCCGGGATTGCGGTACTGGATCCCCAGGAGCGATTGGAGCGGCAGCGCGCGGTGGGCAAGGTGAGCGTGCTTGAGGCGGGAATCGAGCAGCGGCCACTGCGTGGTCAAATAGGTATAGCTCACACCCGCTGGGCCACCCACGGCAAGCCTACCGAGGCCAACGCCCATCCCCACATCTGCAGCTCCAGCGTGGCGGTCGTACACAACGGTATCATAGAGAATCACGAGGAGCTGCGGCAGCGGCAGAAAGAGGCGGGCTACCGCTTCACCTCCGATACCGACACCGAAACGGTGGTGCACCAGGTGCATCACTATCTGGGGCAGGGCAAGGATCTGCTGGAGGCGGTGCGGGCCACCGTTGCCGATCTGGAGGGCGCCTACGCGCTGGGTGTGATCTCCAGCGGCGAGCCGGGAAGGCTGGTCGCCGCCCGTCTGGGGAGTCCGCTGGTCATCGGGATCGGGATCGGGGAGCACTTCATCGCCTCCGATGTGGCTGCCCTGCTGCCGGTGACGCAGCGTTTCGTATTCCTGGAGGAGGGGGATATAGCCGATATCCGTCGCGACCAGCTGGCCATATATGACTCCACTGGCAGGCGGGTGGAGCGCGCGGTACGAGAGAGCGAGCTCACCGCCGACGCCGCGGAGCGGGGCGAATACCGCCACTACATGCAGAAGGAGATCTTCGAGCAGGCCCAGGCCATCTCCAACACCCTGGAGGGAAGGATCAGCGGTGGCCGGGTGCTGGAAGAGGCGTTCGGCCCCGCCGCCCCAGCCATATTCGACCGCGTGCAGGGGGTGCACATCATCGCCTGCGGAACCAGCTACCATGCCGGGTTGATCGGCCGCTACTGGCTGGAATCCCTCGCGGGGGTGCCGTGCAGCGTGGAGGTGGCCAGCGAGTTTCGCTACCGCAAGCAGGTGGTGCGCCACAACTCGCTGGTGGTGACCATATCCCAGTCGGGGGAGACGGCGGACACCCTGGCCGGGCTCAAGGAGGCCAAGCGGCTCGGCTTCGGTGAGGCGCTGACCATCTGCAATGTGCCGGAGAGCTCCCTGGTGCGGGAGTCGGATCTCTCCCTCATGACCCGCGCCGGACCCGAAATCGGCGTGGCCTCCACCAAGGCATTCACCACCCAGTTGGTGGCGCTGATGCTGCTGGTGATCGTGCTGGGGCGGCGTCACGGAATGAGTGAGCAGCAGCAGGAGGCGCGGCTGGTGGAACAGCTGCAGAGCCTGCCGCGGCGCATCGAGGAGGTGCTGCGTCTCGATCCGGTCATCGAGCGGCTGGCCGAGCGCTTTGCCGACAAGCATCACGCCCTGTTCCTGGGGCGCGGCGCGCAGTATCCGGTGGCCATGGAGGGGGCCCTGAAGCTCAAGGAGATCTCCTATATACACGCCGAGGCCTATCCTGCTGGCGAGCTGAAGCATGGTCCCCTGGCGCTGGTGGATGCCGACATGCCGGTGATTGTGGTGGCGCCCAACAACGAGCTGCTGGAGAAGCTCAAGTCCAATCTGCAGGAGGTGCGGGCGCGCGGTGGTGAGCTAATAGTGTTTGCTGATCAGCAAGCCGAGATGGACGGCGGGGAGGGGACCCAGATCTTCAGCATATCTCCGACGGAGGACGAGATCGCGCCCATCGTGTTTACCGTACCGCTGCAGCTGCTCTCCTATCACGTTGCCCTGATCAAGGGTACCGACGTGGATCAGCCGCGTAACCTGGCCAAATCTGTTACCGTGGAGTAACCTCCCGCAGCAGCTCTCCGATACGCTCCTCGATGAGGAGTCGCTGGTCGCTGCTAGGTGCTCCTCCCTCATGCTTGATGTTCAACAGGGTTTGGTGCAGTTCCCTGCTAATGGAGCTAACCCGCGGGTAGCCATAGACCCCCCCGGAACCGGTCAGGTTGTGGGTGCTCTCCAGCATTGCTGCCAGGGGAAGGGGTTCCCGCCGTTCGACAAACCGATGCCACATCCTCTCCAGCTCCCTGATCCTGTCCGGAAGCTGGCGGGAGTAGGTGCGTCTGAGCTGTTCCACCCTGTCTGTAACCGATTTCATGTCAAGCTGCTCTCCGCAACAGTCAATACCAAGGAGAGTATCGGCACCTTCGGCACGCAACATGACCGAAGCGCTATACGGCAGCTGCGATCCGCCCTAACCCATTGATTTCAGGGGTGGTCGCCTGCGCGTCCGCCAAGGCAGATATGCTTGGCTGCCGGCTTTGCCAGCGACTATTTTGGTAAGAGTGTAGCCTATGCAGACGGTGTATGTTCGGCTGCCCAGGCGTCCCGGATCTCGTCACACAAGGTAACCGGATCGAACGGTTTGCCAATGATGGCAATGGCACCCATCTCCCTGAGATCAGCCAGTTCCCGGGGATCGTTCTTGGCGGTCATGAAGATGACCGGAACCGTAGCCAGCTCCGGAAGGCGGCGTAGGGCAACCAGGGTGGCGGGGCCATCCATCTCCGGCATTATCACGTCGAGCAGCATCAGGTCGGGCCTGAATCCGGCCGCAGTGGTTACGGCCTGGTGACCAGAGCTACAACTGAGCACGGTGAATCTGCCCAGTTCCTCGAGGGTCAGCCTTACTATGGCCTGGATTCCGGGATCATCCTCCACGTAGAGCAGGCGCTGCAGTCGGGGTGCGCGGGCTGGAGCGTGGTTGAGACGAACCGTTTGTGGCATGATGCGTTCTCCGGATGCTGGAAGCGTTGGACAGTGGCTAACGAGAGTCCCGGCTCTTTCCTGCATCCATGCGAAGCGCATAGTTTCGGAAAAAATCGGCTCGTTGGCAACCGTATAAAACATTATTACAAGTTAAAAGATTGTTAAAGTATTAACAGTGGATATTACTAATCTGCTCGATCCGCTCAACGAAGCCCATCGTG
>DRMK01000161.1 GCA_011322575.1 Gammaproteobacteria bacterium | reverse complement strand
GAGCACTACACCGGCTGCTGGCTGGATGTGGGCACTCCCGGGAGGCTGCGCGAGCTGAACGAAGAGATGGGATCATGCTTTCCATGAGGAAGATTCTGATGGCGGCGCTGCTGGTCGCCTCTTTTGCCGCCGCGGCGGTGGAGGAGGCCCGGCTTCCGGAGCAGATCCTTGCCGCCGTCGAGAGGGGAGACATAGCCGGCGCGCTGCGGCAGCTGGAGAGTCACCTGGAGCAGTACCCGGATCATCTTGCGGCCCGGTTCCTCCGGGCGCGCCTCCACTCCAGGGAGGGCAGGATCGAGGAGGCCATCGCTGAATATGAAGAGATACTGAAACAGCATCCACAGCTCCCGGAGGCGTACAACAACCTGGCGGCTCTGTATGTGACCAAGGGCAATCTGGAGCAGGCGCGACTGATCCTGGAGCAGGGGATGCAGACTAGTCCGGCCTACGCCACCCTCTACCGCAATCTCGGCTCGGTCTACATGGAGATGGCGCGCAGATCCTACACCGAGGCGCGCCTGCTCCGGGGGGAGCCGCCGCCCCTGGAGCTGGAACTGCTGGAGCGGCCGCTGGCGCCCCCACCTTGAGCGGCTCCCATGTTTCTGTCCAGGCTGAGCGTTGTCATGTCCGGTTCGGGATTTAACGCGCTGTTCCTCGTTGCCGTGCTGCTGTTCTCCGGTAGTTGTGCCATGGATATGGGGGGAGCGTTGCGCGCCGGGCCACAGCCGCAGGAGGCCCCGCGGCATGAACGTGCCGCCGCTGCGGCATCGGCAACAGCCGCGGAACAGGGGTCTGAGGGGCTGCGCAGCGCCCTGCAGCGCCTGGACGAGCGCATCGCCCGCCATCCCGGTGACTACGAGGCGGTCCTCCTGAAGGGGCTGCTCTACTATGAGGCGCGTCGTTACGAGCGGGCTCTGGAGGAGCTCAGGGGGTTGGTGGCGCGGGCTCCCAACTTCCATCTGGCGCAGATGGTTCTCGGCGACATGCTGCTGAGCAGGGTGGGGCGGGTGTCTGGAATGGGGTATAACCCCATACTCGCCGCCATGCCGGATTCCCGCTACCCACTCGTGGATGATCTGCGCGCCGAGGCGCGCATGCGCCTGCGCGCCTACCGGGAGCGGCGTGACGGTGGGAAAGAGAGGGTGCCGGGGCAGCTCCTGCGGCTGGGCAATTCGGTAGAGAGCGCCATACTGGTGGATAAAGAGGGCCATCGTCTCTACCTGTTTCTGAACCGGGGAGAGGAGGAGGTGCCGCAACTGTTGTATGACTTCTACGTCAGCACTGGGAGAGGGATTGGCGACAAGGTATCGAGGGGGGATCTGCGCACTCCGGAAGGTGTCTATTTCGTGACCCGCTACATTCCGGACCGTAGCCTGCCGGAGAAGTACGGCGTGGGGGCTTTCCCCATAAACTATCCCAACGAGCTGGATCGGTATCGCCGCAAGACCGGCGGCGGGATCTGGTTGCATGGGTTGACGCGCCGTTTCTACAGCCGGCCGCCGCTGGACAGCGAAGGGTGCGTGGTGTTGTCCAACCTGGATCTGGAGCAGATCAAGGAGTTGATCTCACCTGGGAAGACCCCGGTAATCATCGCGGAACATCTGGAGTGGCTGGAACGGGATCTCTGGGAGCTGCGCAGAGCGGAGGTGCTGGAGGCGCTGCAGCGATGGCGCAGCGCCTGGGAAAACGCGGATGCCAGGCGCTATCTGGCCAGCTACGCGCCCGATTTCCGCGCCGATGATTACGATTTCGATTCCTGGTCCGCGATGAAACGCAGGCTGTTTACCGCGCGGGGGCGGCGTCACATTGTACTGGACGATGTATCGCTTCTGGCCTACGGAGGGCTGGACGGAGCAGGGCGGGAGATGGTGGTGGCGGATTTTCGTCTCAGGTACGAAGGGGGTGGTACCGGGCAGGAGTGGCGCAAGCGGCTCTATCTGGTGAGGGAGACGGAGCGCTGGCAGGTGCTGTATGAGAGCAACGTGCTGGAGAGGGACACCAAGCTTGCCGGGAGCGCCGTTCCATCTCCTGGATAGTTATAACTCTCTGCCAATGACCTGGTTTCTCCCTTTCTCTTTCGCCTGGTAGAGCATCTCGTCCGCCGCGTTCAGCAGGGTGTTGCGCTCCATGTGGTCGCTGGGTGTCACGGTTGCGACACCGGCGCTCACCGTTACGACATCGAACTGTGCCGAGCCCTCATGCGGGATCCCCAACTCCTCCACGCCGGAGCGGATCCGTTCCGCCAGCATCGCAGCCCCCAGCGCATCGGTCTCCGGCAGCAGTACGGCGAACTCCTCACCCCCAATACGGGCGGCGCTGTCCCCGGGGCGATTCAGAGAGGCTTGCAGACTGCGGGCGATTCGTTTGAGACACTCGTCTCCCGCGCTGTGGCCATAGGTGTCGTTGTACTGTTTGAAGTAGTCCACGTCGATCAGCATTACCGAAATGGAACTTCCACCGCGGATGGCGCGCCGCCACTCCACCTCGAATGCGTCAGTAAAATGGCGCCGATTCGGGATGCCCGTCAGCGCATCGACAGATGCCAGCCGGTTGAGCAGGTCGCATCTTCTTTTCAGCTGCAGATGGGTCCTGATACGTGCCTTGACCACAGGAATATGAAACGGTTTGGAGATGTAGTCCACCACTCCCCACTCAAAGCCCCTGGCCTCATCTTCCTTGCTGTTTTTGGCGGTGAGAAAGATAATTGGTATATCCTGAGAGGTGCTATCCTGTTTCAGCCGCTCACATACTTCATAGCCATCCATGCGCGGCATCATGATATCTAGCAGGATGAGATCGGGAGGGTTCTTGGTCACCATCAGGAGTGCCTGCTCGCCGCTGGTAGCGATATCGATCTTGTAGTCACCCTTCAGTGACTCCAGCAGGAGACGGCAGTTTACCGGGACGTCATCGACGATCAGTATACGGGGCTTTGCTCTGCTGCTCGCATCCATGGTTCTTTGTAACAGCCGGATTGTTGTGGTGCAACAGTTTAATCAGAATATGTATTATTGCAAATATACTAGGCAAGAGAGGTAATGGACCATCGGCGCGATCTCTGGCATTCACACTGGGTGGTGTGGATTGTACTGCTTCTAACAAGCGGCCTCTTCCAGTACCTGGGGTGGGTGGAGTTGTTAAGGTATGATCGCAAGCTTGTGGGTGAGGGCCAGATTCTGCTGTTGTTCGGATCCCAGCTGGTTCATCTCAACTGGCCACACTGGGCACTGAATATGGCAGGGATGATTATGATTGCCGTGCTGTTCGGTGCTTATGGATCAATTGGTTACTGGTTATGGGTGTTGGCTGTTTCGGCATTTGCGGTGGGCGCTGGCCTTTGGTTGCTCAATCCCGAGCTTCGCTGGTATGTGGGACTGTCCGGCGCGCTGCACGGGTTGATGCTGGCCGGAATCATGCGGGATATGCGTTTCCACAGATGGTCTGCAGCCATGCTGCTGGTACTGGTCGTGGGAAAACTATCCTGGGAGCAGCTTGCCGGAGCAATGCCGAGTTCAGAGAGCCTCATCAATGGTAGGGTTGTGGTGGATTCTCACCTCTATGGGGCAGTAGGGGGATTGATTGCGACAGGTCTGTGGCGTATGGTTGCCTTTGGGGGAGATGAGTCTTAATAAGAGCGGCTCGTTTCGGATCTAGAATGGCGCAAGAATGCCGCTTTTCGTGAAGAACAGATTGACCTTTCCGCCTCTATATGGTCCCACCTATTCCAAACTAAAGCGGTGGTTCGATTCATCTGCCTGCGAATATTGTGATTGGGTGAGTAGCGGCTGGTGACGTAATTGGTTTGGTGCCTGCAGAGACAATAAGAAAAAGCACAGATGAGACAAAGCCTAAAGACAGGAGCCCTTTGGGGCCTAGCTGAGCAGTCCCTCCAAAGCTTGACCAATCTGTTGACTGGAGTGTTTCTCATCCGCTTTGCAAGCAAGGAAGAGTATGGATTGTACGGCGTTGCCTTTTCCATGACTCTTCTTACCGTTGGAGTAGCAAATGCTCTGGTAATGACTCAGATGACTGTAATCGCCCCATCAAAACCAGATAACGTTCGCGTGGCCTACTGTGGAAGTATGTTTCTTGCGCTGCTGGCTGTAGTTGGGTTGGCGGCGTTACTATTGCTGAGTGCAATATTTTCTTTTGAAGAGCATATATCACCGCAGTACACAAGATTGGCTTATGTGTTTTGTCTATCGTTTCCTGGCGTAGTAATGATTGAATATGTACGACGGTATCTGTATCTAACATTGGCTCCAAGACGGGTTTTTTTTGTTGGGTGCTTGTTTAGCACCATTTATTTGAGCACGCTGATTTTGTTTTATTTTATGGGAACAGAACACCTTCATTTATCAGTTCTTGGGGCAAACGGTCTTATCGCTCTCGCCGTGGCCATGTTCTCAATAGCCTATTTTGCTCGATTTTCGCTTAGGGAGTCAGGCAGATTGGTGTGGGGCAGCATCGCTGAATCTTGGCGTCAAGGCGCATGGGCGCTAGGAGGAGTATCCGTTACTTGGTTACAGGGTCAAGCATATATATATCTGCTGGCAACCATGCAGGGGGCTGCTGTAGTTGCAGAAGCAAATGCGGCACGTTTGTTGTTGGCTCCGATTGGTTTGATAAGCACGAGTCTGGGACGGGTATTTATGCCTAGGATGGCTTATTTACGGGCAAACGGAAAGGAGAAGCAAACAATCGGCATGGCGTTCAGAGTGCTTGCTTTGCTATTGTCATGCATAGCCGTATATTCCCTGTTGTTATACCTTGGCAGCGACCGAATTATGGATTTTTTTTCCAGGGAATATGAATCTCTTGGGTGGTTGCTACTTGTGTGGTCAGTGTGTGTTGCATGTGAGGCTATCCGGTCAATGCCTGCCCAGTTGCTTCAGGTCTATCGTAAATTCCGCATCATCACCACTCGAAACGCTGTAACAGCAGTATTGGTTGTTGCTGCTAGTGCTATTGCTGCCAGATATGGCAATGTTAGAGGGGTGATTTTATCCATGGCCCTAGGAGAACTGCTTCTCGCAGTTCTGTTGTGGAGAGGTTTTCAACATGCCCAAATCGAGAGAGGTTGATGTTTGTGTTGCGACATATCGCCGGCCGCGATTGCTAAAAAAGTTGTTGTTAAGCTTGCTGGCTCAAGAGCTGGATGACGCTGTGTCCTATCGGATAGTAGTTGTTGATAATGACGCAAGTGCTTCTGCTCGTCAGGTAGTTATGGATGTTAGTGCCATTGCGGAAGTGGAAGTAATCTATGACGTAGAGCCTGAGCAAAATATCTCTCTGGCCAGAAACAGAGCTATTTCATTGGCAAAAGGGGATATGATTGCGTTCATTGATGATGATGAGTATGCAGAGCCCGATTGGTTGCAAAAGTTGCTAGATGCGGTAGAGAACTGGCAAGCCGACGCAGTGTTTGGTCCTGTCATAACAGTATATCCTCCCAATACTCCTGGCTGGATAAAGCGAGGTGGTTTTTTTGAGCGTGCCAGGTGGTCGTCCGGGACGATTAGACCCCATGGCGGGACGGGAAACGTACTAATAACTAAATCTGCTATGAGTGGGATGAAATGGTATTTTGATCCAGAATATGGCTTATCGGGAGGGGGAGATACCGATTTTTTTTCTCGAATGCATAATAGGGGAGCGAAGCTAATATGGTGCGACAATGCTGTTGTGTATGAGGAGGTGCCAGCGTCAAGAATGACACTTCGATGGATGATGCTGAGGGCATTTAGAGGGGGGCAATCGCATAGCCGCGTTTATCTAAGGCATATGGGTGCAAAAAAAAAGCTGATATGGGTGCTAAAGAAAACTGGTTTTTTGGCTGTCTTAGTGGCATTTGCACCATTTTCAATTGTTGGTGGCAGGGTGCTGATGGTTAAGACATTGCAAAGAATTTTTGCCAGCGTAGGCCACCTTACAAGTCTCTCAGGGCTCAGATATCTTGAATACCAACATCAGTAATAGCCAGGGTTATGCTTTGAGGATCTAAGCAAAATGATCCATAAGAAAAAGGTGCTAATTTCGGCATATGCCTGCCAACCTGATAGAGGGTCAGAGCCGGGCATGGGATGGAACTGGGTGATTCGTCTCGCGCAGCATCATAGGGTGTGGCTCATTACGGAAAGTGGATTTGTTCCGTTTATTGAAAAGTATCTCAGGGAAAATCCGGATCTTAGGGTTGATTTACATATTACAGGAGTACCCAGAAAGCGATACGGCGAGTGGTTATGGTCTCATCTCTATTATCTTAGTTATCGCAGCTGGCAGTGGCAGGCGTATAAGAAAGCGCTGGCTCTACAAGATAAGGTAGGTTTTGATTTGGTACATCAGCTCAACATGATTGGATACAGGGAGCCAGGCTACCTGTGGAAACTGCCGGTGCCGTTTGTTTGGGGGCCAGTTGGAGGGCATGCCCAGATGCCATGGAGATATCTATATTTTTTGGGCCTTAAAGGGGGGTGGTACTATGGGTTGAGAAATATTCTAAATTGGATACAAATGAGAGTGGATCGTAGGGTGCGTAGGGCCATGTCTAAAGCGGACAGGATTATTTCAGCGACCCATGAGGATCAGGATGCCATAAGGAGAAATTATGGGCGTAGCTCCGTGCTCATCAATGAGCAAGGTATTTCCGGCAAGTCCAGGGTACGCTTAAATAATATTTACAATAGAGGATCAGTTTTGCGCGTAGCCTGGTGCGGACTGTTTTTGGAGCGTAAGGCGCTGCCAATCGGATTATATGCAATCAGACAGGCATCCCGCCGAGTAGCCTTGGAGTTTCACATTATAGGTTCTGGTAGGTGTGCCAATGCCTGGAAAAAGCTTGCAAGAAAGATCGGAGTAGATGAGATGTGCGTATGGCATGGTGAGCAGCCCCACAGGGAAGCTATGGATATCATGAGTGGGTGTGATGTCCTTATGTTTACTAGCTTGCAGGAGGGTACGCCGGCCGTGGTTACAGAGGCAATTGAATTAGGCCTGCCTGTAATTTGCCACGACAAATGCGGGTTTGGAACCATTGTCGATTCGACATGTGGAATTAAGGTTCAGGTACGCAGTCCAGCAAACAGCATTCGAGGTTTTGCAGAGGCATTGATATCTTTGGAGCAAAACCCAGGCTTGCTCGAGGAGCTAAAAAAAGGAGCTTATCGAAAAGCAACTGAAGAATCGTGGGAAAAGAGGGTGGCTGCTATGCTGAATATATATGAAGATGTGGCACCAGGGTAGCAGAATTTTTTGGTGAATCATGTCTTGTGGCTAAGAGGTATTAAACAGCGCAATCGCCAGCAACATGATATCCCGGTAATGGCAGATATAGCCTGAAACACTAGTTTGGTACATAGCCCGGTAAACTGATCAATACATAATGTTAGATACCCCTATTGCTATAATAATATTTAACAGGCCCGATGCTACCGAACTCCTGCTAAAAAAAATTTCCGCGGCTCGTCCTAAGCGTCTTTTTGTGATTTCTGACGGGGCCAGAGTGGGAATTGATGGCGAACGTGAGAGAGTTAGCAGATGCAGAGAGTTGGTAGAAAAAATTCAGTGGGAATGTGATGTATATAAGAACTATTCAGATGTAAATCTGGGGTGCAAGGAGAGAGTGTCGACCG
>DRMK01000160.1 GCA_011322575.1 Gammaproteobacteria bacterium | reverse complement strand
GCATCGAACACCAGGCTTTCCCGGGAAAAGCGGAAAATGTTGGGCGTCACATCCTCCGTCATAGTATCGAAGCGCCACGAATCCACCACGACATAGAGTATATTCAGCAGATTTCCGGGGGAGTCGCACTGCAGCGGCCTTTTGGGGTAGTCGAGATTACTGGAGCGCCCGACGGCTACCACCGCATGCCTGCCGGCATCGGGATCGACCCAGCCATGCTTCTCGAACCAGGTTTTCGCCCGGAGCGGCTGATAAGCCGGGAGGAACCGGATCTGCTTGGTGATGGGAGTGTAGGCGTTGGCATCCGCCCAGGCGTACATGAGGTTTCCAGCCAGAAATACGGCGAATAGCACCGCACCGACCAGATAGCCATGAGGCTGGCCCGGCGTATTCAGCACGAAACGCCAAATCCGCCGGGCCAGCCACCACTCGGCGGCCACCAGAAACAGCACGAACAGCGAAGCCATGAACCACATGGTGCCCGAAAAGGTGAAGATCTCGTCGGCCGCCCCGCCCAGCAAGAGATTCAGCACCATGCCATTGAGATGGAAGCGGTACTGGCTGAAAACGAAGGTATCGACCGTGATGGCGAGGACGAAAAGGCCGCCCAGCAGGATACCAAGGGCAAACACGAAAGCCCGATACGGAAAAATCAGTATGGGCAGAAAAAGCAGCAACGCCCCGATGAATCCCAACGAGGCAAAATGGCCGACGAACGCGAGCACGGTGAACAGCCACGCATATTCCCCTTCGGGGATCCGCACCACGCCCAGATAGCGCAACGAAATCAGCAGGGCCACAGCGGCGTTGGCCAGAAAAAACCACCCCGCCCAGCGCAGCAGTACCCCGCGGCCGGGTATGGCAGAACCGGCAGATTGAAATGTCGCCAAGAACGAATCGAACAACGGTTTCAGAACAAACTCACAAGTTTCACAGTATAGGCCAACGGATGCCGTTACCAACGGCCATCTTCATGATGCCAGCAAATCGTCCAGCTTCCGGCACACATCACCCACGGAGATGCGTTGCATGGCCTGGGGATTGCGCACCCGCCTCCCCCAGCGGATCTGCTCCACCGGCCTGCCAAACTCCTCCCTGACCGCTTCGGGGTACCGGTTCACCACCCACTGGCGGCCGTAATAGGGCCCGGTGCGCTCGGGATTGGAGGTGGCGTAGAGACCAATGACCGGCGTTCCCACCGCGGTGGCCATGTGAACCGGGCCGGAATCGGGTGAAATCAACACCCTCCCGCGCCGCAACAGGGCGAGAAGCTGTTTCAGGCTGGTCCGGCCCACGAGATCGACAGGAGTGTGCCGTGCCAGTGAACCGATTCGCTCCCCGTACTCCCGTTCCAGATCGCTGCCGCCACCGGTGATCAGCGTACCCATCCCGTAGCGTTCCGCGGCATAGTCCACGACCTTGGCATAGTTCTCTGCACTCCAGTTGCGCCAGTTGCGCAGCCGGTTGCTGGAGCATGGACTGATGATCAGCATGTCGCGACCCTCGGGGATGTGGCGCCGGGCGAACTCCTCGGCCTGGGGGGGAATCGGAATGTCCCAGCGCGGTGTCAGGTCCGTTACCCCCAAGGCCTGGGCGAAGCCGAACAGCCCGTCCATGACATGCTGTCGCGGTTGGGCGGCGATGTGCGCGTTGGTGAACAGCCACTGGCCGTTTCTGGCGCGGGAGCGATCGAAACCGAGCCGGATCTTCGCGGGAATCAACAGGCTGGCGAGACTGGCGCGCAGGGAGATCTGCATCTGCAGCAGGGCATCGAAGCGCCGCCCCCGCATGATCCGGCGCAGATCGGCATAGGCCAGATGGCCGCGCCCCTTGTCGAAAATGATAAACTCGACCCCCGGAATGTCATCCAGCAGACCGGCCTCGAGCTTGCCGATGATCCATGTGATACGGGTACCGGGCCAGTGACGCTGAATGCTGCGCACCACCGGCAGGGTGTGGCAGACGTCGCCCACGGCGGACAGGCGCAGTACGCAGAGGCTTTCCGGAGCCGAAGCGAAGGGCAGCGAAGCGGAGGAAGTGGTGGTCAACGAACTGTATCTCTCCCGGGAACCCTGAATGAATCCTACCGAAAAGCATGCCGGGCCGCAGCACTTTCTGTACGATGCAGATCTGGTCCCGGAGATGGATTCCCGGCATTTCGAGCCGGAAGATCTGGCGCGCTCCGGGATGCTCCGGGGGCACGCCACGGGACGGGGCGCCACCCACTTCATGGAGCTGGCTGGCCGGCAGTGCGTACTGCGCCACTACCGGCGCGGCGGTCTGGTGGCCAGCCTGCTGGACGATCGCTATCCGCGGGTTCCTCTCCGGGCGACCCGCGCCTGGCGTGAGTGGCATCTGCTGGCTGAGCTTGCCGGGCGCGGCCTGCCGGTGCCGCAACCGGTGGCGGCGCGGGTGGTTACCCAGGGCCCCTTCTACCGGGCGGATCTCGTCACCTTGCGCATCCCCCGGACCCGCACCCTGGCGGAGCTTCTGCGGAGCGCCCCGCTGGAAGAGGAGGGTTGGCGCGCAATAGGCAGCTGCATCGGCCGCTTTCACGGCTGCGGGGTGTTTCACGCCGATCTCAACGCCCACAACATACTGCTGGACGGCTCTGGCGAGGTTTACCTGATCGATTTCGATCGGGGGAAAATCCGCACGCCGGCTCCCGGTTGGCAGCGTTCCAACCTGGAGCGCCTGCGCCGCTCACTGGACAAGCTGACGGGCCAGGATGGCGGTATTGGCTCCGGCGACTGGCAGGCGCTGCTGGGGGGTTACTCCAGCTCGCAGTAGCTTAGTACTCTTTCAAGGTAACGCTCCAGAACCTCTCCCTGTCGCTCCATGACACGCCGCACGTTGTGTCCCAGTCGGGCGATGGTGGGGTCTCCGTCCAGCGCCCGCTGCAGCGCGGCTCGCAGCTCCCCGGTATCGGCTACCCGCAGCGCCGCCTCCTCCGCAAGTAGCAGCTCGCTCTCCTCGCGGAAATTGTCCATGTGGGGCCCGAACAGAATCGGCCTGCCGAGGCGGGCCGGCTCCAGGATGTTGTGTCCGCCCCGGGGCACCAGCGAGCCGCCCATGAACACCAGCGCAGCCCCGGCCATGAAACCCTCCAGCTCCCCCAGGGTATCGGCGAGATAGATCCCGGTCCTGTCGTTGGGCGTTTCGGCGCGGCTGCGCACCGCTATCTCCTGCGCCAGTGGCCGTAGCTGTTGCAGAATTGCCTCCCGCCTGCCGGGATGGCGCGGCGCTATTACCAACAGGTAATCATCGCGCTGCAGATCCCGCCAGATGGCGGCCAGCTGACGCTCCTCGTCCTCATGGGTGGAGGCGGCCAGAATGTAAGGGCGGCCCAGATCCGTGGGAGGAATGTCCTCCTCTCCCGGTGGAGCGGCATATTTTATATTGCCGACGGTCCGCACCCGCTCCGGCGGCGCTCCCAAACGGATGTAGGCAGCGGCGTCGGAATCGCTGCGCGCCAGTACGGCGTCCACCCGTTTCAGACTGACCGCGTGGAGGCGCCGTATCCAGCCACGGGTTTCGAAGGTGCGCGCCGAGAGGCGGGCGTTGACGATGAGCAGGGGAACGTCTTCCCGCTCCAGGCGGGCGAACAGATTGGGCCACAGCTCGGTCTCCATGATCAGGGCGGCGCGGGGCTGGAGCGCACAAAGGAAACGCCGGACTGCGCCGGGCCAATCGAGGGGCAGATAGAGGTGCTCAACACCTGCGGGCAGGCGCGCCCTGGCGAGCCGTGCGGCGGTGGGGGTAAAGGTGGTGACCAGCAGGGGAAGCCGCGGATGGCGCAGCCGCAGGGCCGCGATCAGCGGGCGGGCCGCCATGAGCTCGCCCACTGAGGCGGCGTGCAGCCAGAGGGGGGCATCGTTGCGGCGCGGCAGGAACAGTCCCAGACGCTGCCAGAACAGGCGTGGATCTGCCGCGCGCGCCGCCTGCCAGGCATTGAAAGCCAGCAGCACCGGGGCCAGCAGATAGAGCGTCACCCGATAGCCGAGCAGGGAGGGAGGGGTTCTCCAGGCCATGCAGCGGATTACTGGAGCGGTGGGCGGTCCGGCGGAGGGAAAAGAGGACGGGCAAGCGGGGCAGGAGGCTGGTTCACTGCTTCTCTATCCGTTTGGCGCCGCTGCCACCCTTTGCCGCAAGCGCTATTTCCAACGCGGTCTCCAGCCGAATCACGCGTTCGGTGAGCCCTTCGATACGTGCTTGCTGCTCCTTTACCACACCGGCAAGGCTCTCCACCTTGTCGTTCATGCGGATCACCCGGAGGAGAGCGTCCCACAACTTCTGCGAGAATCCCATCACTCCACCTCCCTGGAGGACTCCAGCTCGGCAATGCGCCGGTTGGAGGCGGATACGAAATCCAGCGTTTCCCCGATGGCCCGCTCCGCCCTCCCGGCGGACTCCGCCACCTGCTCCATCACCGCCTCCAGCGCCTCTTCCCCGCTTCCGGCGGAGGAGAAGGATCTGGCGGCCCTTCTCATGTATTCGGCGGTGGAGACTCCCGCTTCCCTGGCCCGCTCCACTATGCGCGCCTTCTCCGCCTCGGTCACCAGTACCGGAATACGTGCCGTCGCTGTTGTCATACCACCTCCAGAAACTCATGTGCCGTACATGCTGTTGTCATTATATAGAACGGTTGTGCAACGCCCGAACTTTTCATCCGGGACTGCGACGTTTGCTATTGGATCAATGGCCCAAGCCATTGACGATTGTCAAATGTGCGCATTCAGGAGAGCAGCAGAAACCAGAAGGGCAGTGTCAAGGCGGCAATGGCTGTGGAGATCACCACGATCTCAGCATACAGGCTGGTCTCCAACCCGAAGCGATCACATATCACCAGCCCGAGCACCATGCTGGGCATCGCCGCTTCCAGGACCACCGCAGTACGCAGATCCTTACCCAGCCCCAACCCGATGGCCAGCAGCAGTACCAGGCTTGGCGCTAGCAAAAGGCGGATGGTCACCACCGGCAGCACGATGGCGAGACGCTTCCGCCAGCCCGTAACCCAGCGCAGCGCCAGGCCGGTGGAGAACAGCATCAGGGGCACGACGCCTGCCGCCAACATCTCCAGCAGCTGCTCCAGCCACCTCCCCAGCGGAACCCGCAAGTAATTGAGCACTACCCCGGCCAGCGCCGCCCAGATGGGCGGCACCTTGAGCAGCTCCCGCAACACGCTGACCGACGCCTCCCTGGTGCCGTACCTGCTGGCGAGGATGATCCCCAGACTCAACAGCAGGGGGGTGGCGGCAAACAGATCGAACTGGATAGCCACGGCGCGTGCCCAAGGACCAAGAGCGCCCTCCAGCACCGGCAGCCCAAGATAGGTAAAGTTGCCCCAGCCTGCAGCGAGCAGCACGGTGCCCAGGGTCCTGCCGGCGGCGCCCCGCCCGCGGAACCAGATCCAGGAGAGCACCAGCCCGGCCACAATGCAGCTGGCAGAGATGAGCGCCAGGCGCACGGCGTCCATCCCCAACGGAGCGCGCCACAGCACCAGTAGCACCAGGGCCGGCAGCAGAAACACATAGACCAGGGAGGTCAGCGCCAAGCGCATCTGATCGGCATCGCTGCCAAGCGGCCGGAACAGGCGCCACAGCACCCCGCTGACTATCAGAAATGCCGCGCTGCCGATGGCCTGATACATCAACTGATGTGCATGATCACGGAGCGTCGCCCGCCGCGCCGGCGGTGCTCCCAAAGGTAGATCCCTTGCCAGGTTCCGAGCGCCAGCTTGCCGCCCGTTATCGGGATGGTGAGGGAGACGCTGGTAAGAGCGGTCTTGATATGGGCCGGCATGTCATCGGACCCCTCTAGGGTGTGAGTGTAGATGGGATCATCTTCCCGCACCAGCCGGTTCAGCCAGTTTTCCAGATCGAGGCGTGCCGATGGATCGGCGTTCTCCTGGATCAGCAGGCTGGCAGAGGTGTGCTGCAGGAACAGCGTGCACAGACCATCCTCCACTCCACTCTGCTCCACCACATCCGCCACGCGGCAGGTAATATCGTGCAGCCCCTGCTTGCCGGTATGAATCCAAAGCTGTCTGTTTACTGGCATCGTAACCTCAATGTTGTAATAATAGTGCCCTTTGGGCCTAGTACTCCGTCAAGGTTATAAATTAGGATTCAGCGTCCCTGTGGTGTTTCGCGGCAAGGCGCAGTGCGCAGGCAAGGGTTGTTCCCTTGTCAAGCACTGCAACGCCGCAGCGGAACACCACAGGGACGCCCGAAGGGTTGGTCTGTCAGCGTCCATGGCCGCGTTGCTCCTCTTGCAAAGGGCGACGGCCATTCGCTGCGAGGAGCGCCTTGCCCTGAACGCTGACAGACCAACTGAACCCTAATTTATAACCTTGACGGAGTACTAGTACTCTTTCAAGGTAATAAATCATGATTTATTACCTTGGAAGAGTACTGGTGCGGGCGAGTCGTGATTATTCTTTCAAAAACTTGTAGCAGAGAATGGAGGAGACCGTAATGGTAGCAAAAAAGAGAACAACCAATAAGAAGAACGCCACAGCAACAAAAGTTGCCGGCAAGGCAGCTCCCGCAAAAAAGAGGGTAAAAGCCATCCCGGAGCCGATGACCAAGGCGGTTCTCCATCGCACCATTGCCGAGCGGACCGGTCTGGCCAAGAAAGATGTTACCGCGGTATTCGATACACTGGACGAGATCATCGAGGGCCACCTCAAGAAGAGAGGTGCGGGTATGTTTACCCTCCCCGGACTGATGAAGCTGCGCGTAGTGCGCAAACCGGCGCGACGGGCGCGCAAGGGGATCAATCCCTTCACCGGCGAGGAGATGATGTTCAAGGCCAAGCCAGCCCACAACGTTATCAAGATCTCCCCCCTGAAGAAGCTGAAGGAGAAAGTCTAGCTGTAGTCTTTATGGCAGATTGCTCATCCGGGAACATGATGGCCGTGCCGGGGCCGTTCGGGAGGCGGTATGCAACGGGGCTCGGGGATTCCGTGCCCCCTGTCAGAAGTGCCTGATGAACCCGATATTGAAAGAACCGACCGAGTAAGCGGGTCGTTCACCGTAGTTCATCCACTCCAGGGACAGATCCAGGCGCGGCATCATTTGCCAGCGCATCCCGAATCCGAACGACAGATTCTGCGAGACCTCCGATGCTCCGGATCTGTCTATATCGGTGCGCGCCATCCCCGCCAGAGTAAACAGCCACAAGCGATCGTAGGGAAAACCGGCATATATGTAGGCCGCCGCCACATTGTTAAGCTCGAAGCCGGAGCTGCCTTGGGAAAGGCCGCTCTGCAACTCCAGGCCAAAAAAATCGCCCGTCATGAACCCCAACCGCGCCAATACCCCATTGGGCCGATACTCTGGCCCGGCGCTGGAGCCACCGTTCAGCTGCATGTAGCTGAGCCCGAAATAGTTGATGGGCTGGTACTCCTTTGCCCAGACGGAGCTGGTCAGTAGGGCCCACAGCAGGCTTATCGACCCGACAGCAATATATATCGTATTCGGCCGTGGTATGCCGGTCTGCTGCAAGACGGCAAAACGCCGCTGGTGTCCCCTTCCGGCAAGTTTTACCAACGCCATCAGCAGACCGGCACACGACGGCCTCTCTTCCAAAATCAAATGGTCAGGGGTTTCAGGAACAGGCTGGACCGGCGTTGCAACCTTTGCCGGCGGAGCAACCATTGCCCGCAAGCTGCGCCTTGTTCCAGCCTGCTCCTGAAACCCCGAATGCGATATGTAATGTTGCCGGATCAACAAAAACAGCAGCTTGCGCAACATTGCTCCCCCCCGGATTCGATCGGCCGTATCATACGATTCAGTAACGGCCCAGGATCCCGATACTGAAGAGCCAGCCGCTAGGGGGCGTTCTCAATTAACAAGACCGCACTGCCGGGCCTCTGTTTTCGCCCAGCGGCGTTATCACTCGCTTATGTGGAACAACCACACTGCGCTCGTTCTGCCTTGCTGGACAAAAACAGAGGCCCGGCAGTGCGGTCTTGTTAATTGAGAACGCCCCCTAGCCGCGAACCACAAAACGGGACTGTAGCGCCTCCAGTTTTTCCATGATGCCGGTGTACTCCAGCTCCGCCATGGGAAGCATGGCCGCGCCAGTGAAACCCTGACGGCGCATCTCCATCGCCTTGTCGGCCACGCGGTCACGCACCTTGTCCCAGAACGGATGAGCAAAGGCGTCCACCGCCTCGGTGAGGCGGCCCTCATGCATGGCGAACGCCGCACAGGAGACCACCGGCGGGCCGTCGAAGTAGCTTATCCCGGAGTTCAGTCCCACCGGCATCAGCGGCATCTGGTGTGAGCCGCGCATGCCACCGGCGACGAAATGACCGATGGCATAGGGAGCCAGGATCTCTCCAGTGGCAGGGAACATTTTCTGCACCCGCACCAGCATCACCGGGTCATCCTTGCCGGTGTATTTGCCTGCGATGTTGTGCAGCCGCGAGGTGGAGGCGGCCACCGCCTGTTCACCGGTGTCCCGGGACCAGACCGACTCGATCACATAGCGTTCCGGATCCCGCAGCAGGGTGGCCAGGTCGTAGAGATCTTCGGGGGTGTTCAGCTCGATGATGCGATCCCCTCCGGTGTGGCCAACATCCATGACCACGAAACGGAAACCCTTCGACATGCCCGGGGCAAGAATCAGCCCCGGCGTATTCATGGGATCGGCAAAGGCAAGGTAGAGAGGGAGATTATAGGCACCTGGATCGGTCTTGTCGGCAGCGAAGAACAGAAAGGGCTCATTGAGTCGTTCCTCAAACTCGAACTCCGCCACTGCCGGGCCCATGCCCTTTACGTTGCCAGAAAAGGAGTCCTTGAGCAGATCCTGACCGGCCCCGTAGAGCCCTTGTGTGCGGGCGGTTTCGGTTCCAGCCAGAAAGGCATCCCAAGCCAGCCTGTGAATCTCATCGTGACCCGGTCCGTGGCTATGGGTCATGAGGATCGCGATATCGTCTCCCGTAAAGCTCAGGTAGTGATTGATGATTAGATCACCGGCATTCTCCTTGATGTGATCACGCACGCTGTCGAGCAGCTGCCGGGATGGACAGATGTGCCCACCGATGGAGCCGATGTCGGCTTTTATGACACTCAGGGTGATTTTCATGTGAACACCTCCTCGCCATGGCTGGCGTAACAGGAAGGGGGCATGCCGCAAAAGTGTAGCGGTATGACCAGGACAAGATGGCAAAGCCCCACGCGTTCCGCAGGGAATGTACGGGCCCTTGCCAGGGTTCACAACACCGGGCCGGGACGCATGGGATGCTTCCCGCGGCCGACTGTTCCGACACCCGCTAGATTGAGCGCTTCGCCATCGATTGCATCGGTAACTGAATAGATGGGGATTCACTGCTACCAACTCAAGGGAGCACCACTATTATTGCCCCGGCAGCCGGATTCAAGTCGCACTCCTTTGGAACCGATAGGAGATCCAGATACGCGCAAATCCAACCAACTTGGCCCGTAGCCAGACCACCATGACGAGAACCCTGCTTTCGATCCTGCTGCTCGCACTGCTGCCGGCCATCCTTGCCGCCAGCGAATATACCCACCCCGCCTTCTATGAAACGGATAACGTGACGCTGGATAACGGCTTCAGAATCGTGATGAAGCCCCGCGGGGAGGTGCGCAACGTATCCCTGAGGCTGGTGGTTGGCGTCGGGACGGAGGATTTCCCCTGCGGGAAAAAGGAGACCCCCCATTTCCTCGAACATCTGCTATTTACTGGCACATCGAAACATACGGAGTCGGAGCTGGACGATCTGATTACCGAGAATGGCGGTACCTGGAACGCCTTTACGGAGGCAGATACTACCGTGTATACCATAGACATCTTCAGCAAATACTCGGCGCTGGCCATCGACATCCTGTACGAGATCATGACCGACTCAACCATCAGCGGGGAGAATGTGGAAACGAGCCGTAATATCATTCACAGGGAGAGCGGGGGAGAGCCATCCAAGCTGCGGCAATGGCTCTTCAAAAGGGGCATAGGCAAGGGGGCGCTCTGGAAAGCGTTC
>DRMK01000159.1 GCA_011322575.1 Gammaproteobacteria bacterium | reverse complement strand
TGTGGAAGGCCGCCGAGCTGTACGACGACAACGGTTATCTGGAACGGGCGGCCGAGCTGTTTCAGCGCTACGTCAAGGAGTACCCGGCGCCGTTCGATGTCGCCCTGGAGGCGCGCCAGAAGCTGGTGGCCATCTACTCCAGGAGCGGTGACGACAGGCGGCGCGACTACTGGCGCGGGCAGATCATAGAGGCGGACCGCAGCGCTCCGGTCTCCAACGAGCGCTCCCGCTACCTGGCCATGAGCGCGGCGCTGGAGATTGCCGATGCCAAGTATGGCGAGTACCTGGCGGCGCAGCTCACTATACCGTTGAAGCAGAGCCTGCGCAGAAAGAAAAGGCTTCTGAAGCAGGCCATCGACGCCTATGCGCTGGTGGCAGGTTATGGCGACGCCTCCACCATCACCCGGGCCGGCTACCAGATCGGCGAGATCTACTACCAGTTCTCCAGGGCGCTGATGGATTCGGAGCGCCCTGCCGGTCTCGATGAGGAGGAGCTGGAGCAGTACAATCTTCTGCTGGAGGAGCAGGCGTTTCCGTTCGAGGAGAAGGCGCTGGAGTTCTACCGCAGCAACCGTGTCCGAATCGCCGAGGGTCTCTATGACGAGTGGATCCAGAAGAGTCTGGATCGCTTGGCGGAGATATTCCCTGCCCGTTATTCACGCCCGGAGAAACACGATGCCTATGTGGAAGCGCTGGAATAGGGTGCTGCTGTGTGCGCTGCTGGCCGGGTGCGCCACGCAGCCCCCGAGCGATCGGAGTAGCCCCGAAGAGCGGGGGGATCTGGAGGTGAAATATCACTACGCCCTGGAGGCGATGCGGCAGGGAGATCTGGCGGGTGCCGAACCGCAGTTGCAGGCGCTGACCCGCGAACAGCCGCGGCTTGCCGGGCCCTGGCTCAATCTCTGCATCGTGTACAGCGAAACCGGACGCCTGGAGAAGGCGCTGGAGGCCTGTCGGCAGGCGCTGCGGCAGAACGGCGCCATGAACCAGGCACGCAACCTGATGGGGATCCTCTATCGTCGCATGGGGCGCTTCCAGGAGGCCCGCGAGAGCTACCGGATGGCGCTGCAGCAGGATCCGGAGTATGCCGATGCGCACTACAACCTCGGCATACTGTTCGATCTCTATCTGCAGGACAACCGGCTCGCCATCCAGCACTACGAGCGCTATCTGGAGTTGACCGGAAACAGCGACAAGAGGGTCAAGCGCTGGATATCCCAGCTGAACAAGGAGCTAAACAAATCCAGGTAGAGGACGATTATGGAACGAGCAACCGGATCTTTTGTTTTGGAGTACGGCAGGGCCCGAGCGGGGCTTGCGTGGAGCACATGCCGCGTAGTGGCGTTGCTTGCGGGAGTGGCGCTGGCAAGCGGCGCCTCCGCCGAGCAGGTGCTGGAGATGAAGGGCACCACCGTCACCGGCGATCCCGGATTGCCCAAGGTTCTCTATATCGTACCGTGGCAGCGCCCGAAGCTGAATAATCTGGACCAGGGGCTGGTTCTGCACAGTCTCACGGACTATGTGCTGGAGCCGGTTGATCCCGGCCTGCTGGATCGGGAGAGGCGCTACGGTTCGGTCTATTTTGGTGAGGACGCTGGCGCGTCCGCCAGGTAATATTTCGAGGTTCGTTACTATGGAGACACTCAACACCATCATCGGATTCTTCCAGACCGGTGGCCTGTTCATGTATCCCATCCTGTTCATACTGGCGGCCGGGATCGCCATCGGCATCGAGCGCTATCTCTATCTGGGCAGGGTGCAGAAAGGGGTGCGCAAGACCTGGGAGCAGGTGGTTCCCCTGGTGCAGGCGAAGGACTACAAGGGGGTGGTGAACGCCACCGGCAAGAGTGACAGCGCTCTGGCCAAGGTGCTCAACTACGGCTTCAACCGGGTATTCACCTCCACCAGGCGCGACGATATCGAGACCGCCATGGAGGAGGGCCTCATGGAGGTCATCCCCGCCCTGGAGAAGCGCACCCACTACCTGGCCACCTTTGCCAACATCGCCACCCTGCTGGGGCTGCTGGGCACCATCATCGGCCTGATCCAGGCCTTCACCGCGGTGGCCAATGCCGACCCGGCGGAGAAGGCAAATCTGCTCTCGGCCAGCATCTCCGTAGCCATGAACACCACCGCCTTCGGCCTCATGGTGGCCATTCCCCTGCTGCTGGTCTACACCGTGATCCAGACCAAGACCACGGAGATCGTGGACAGCCTCGAGATGGCCGCGGT
>DRMK01000158.1 GCA_011322575.1 Gammaproteobacteria bacterium | reverse complement strand
GCACGACATCGGCCAGCAACCTGTTTATTCGTCTCAACGTCTTTCTGTCCTGTCCTTGCCAATACAGATAATCCGACCAGGCAGCATCGGTCCAGGCAAGTTTCCTACTCATCCAGTAAATCCCTTTCCTGAACATTACCTTCCCGGTATTGTTCAATGGATCTCCTCAAATGCTCCACATTTGCGGGATGTTTCAACAAATAGACCGTTTCCATGAGACTGTTGTAGTAATCAAGAGACATGACGACCGCATCCTCGCTGTCCCGGCGGGTAATCACCGTGCAATCGGCGTCGTCAACCACTTGATCCAAAATGGATTTAAGCCTGTTTCTGGCTTCAGTAAACGATACGATGCGCATTCCAACACCTCCTCTTGTACAATATACTGTACAAGTATAGCGGGTCTTCCGCCCGCATACAAGGTCAGGCGAGGAGTCCGGCGACACTTCGCTCTTATCTGATACTCCAGAGATTTGGCTTGATTACCGCAACTTGCAGCGGGATCTCAGCGGGCGGGCGGAGTGTTCGGGCGGGTCAGCGCAGCGATGATGGCGCAACGCTCCCTGGCGGAAATGCTCTTCTTGCAGGCCTCGATCAGACGGGCAAGCTCATGCTCCATGGTGCGCAGGTCGTCGATGCGCTTCCGGATCTGCTCGCTCTTGCGCTCCGCGATGGCGCGCACCTCATCGCACTCCATTTCGCCGAGGGAGAGCAGATCACGGATCTCGGCAAGGCTGAAACCGAGCTCCTGGGCCCGTTTGATGAAACGGATGCGCTCCACCACGGCGTCCGGGTAGCGCCGGTGTCCACAGGCCGGCTTCGCTGGCTGGTCGATCAGTCCGATGCGCTGATAGTAGCGCACGGTCTCCACGTTGACTCCCGCCGCCTTGGCGACCCGGCCGATGGTCAACGGCGCCGCGGAGCGTTTTTGATCATGGGGATTCGCCATCCGGATTCACCCCGCACAACAGGAGAGCCGACTCACGTCCCGGCTGAAGGTCTGGGCGCACAGCTTGATGCCCTCGACCATGGTCAGGTAGGGAAACAGCTGGTCCGCCAGCTCCTGAACCGTCATCCGGTTGCGGATGGCGATCGCTGCGGTCTGGATCATCTCCCCGGCCCCGGATGCCACGATGCGGGCGCCAATCAAGCGGCCGCTCTCCCTCTCCGCCACCAGCTCGATGAATCCCCGATGGTCGAAATTGGCCAGTGCGCGCGGCACATTTTCCAGCGCCAGCCTCCTCGACTCGGCGTCGATGCCGCGGGCGGCCGCCTGCTGCTCGTCCAGCCCGACCGTCGCCACCGCCGGATCGGTGAACACCACTGCGGGCATGGTGGTGAGATCGAGCGCGGCATCTCCACCGGTCATGTTGATGGCGGCGCGGCTCCCGGCGGCCGCGGCGACATAGACATATTGCGGCTGATCGGTGCAGTCGCCGGCGGCATAGATGGACTCCACCGAGCTGCGCATGTGATCGTCCACAACAATGGCGCCATTGGCGGCAGTCGCCACCCCTGCGCGATCGAGCTCCAGCCGGTCGGTGTTCGGATGGCGCCCGGTGGCAACCAACAGCCGGTCGCAGCAAATCTCCCCGGCCTTAGATGCCAGGATGAACCGGTCATCGCGGTACGCCACCGAGTCCGGCAGGGTATGCAACAGCACCTGCGCTCCCTCCTCCTCGAACACCTTCGCCAGCACCTCCCCGATGACGGGCTCCTCCCGCGACAGCAACCGGCTGCGCGCCATGATGGTAACCCGGCTGCCGAGGCGCAGGAAGGCCTGCGCCAGCTCCAGCGCCACCACGGACCCACCAATCACCACCAGATGCCGGGGGATCCGCTCCGCGACCAGCGCCTCGGTGGAGGTCCAGTAGGGGGTCTCATCCAGACCGGGAATATCCGGGATGGCAGGGCGGGCGCCGCTGGCAATCAGGATGCGATCGGCCGCAAGGGTCTGCCTCGAACCGTCACCCCGGAGCACCTCCAGGGTGTTGGCATCCTTGAAACTGGCCCAGCCGTGAACCAGTCCGATTCCCGGATTGTTCTGCAGAATGCCCTCATACTTGGCCCGGCGAAGCTCCGCGACGCGACGCTGCTGCTGCCGGACCAGCGCCGCCCGATCGATGTGGGGCTGGTGGCGCTCGACCCCGTCGAAGGGGTGATGGGCCTGCAGGTGGGCGATATGCGCCCCGCGGATCATGATCTTGGAGGGGACACAGCCGATGTTCACACAGGTTCCGCCAATCCGCTCCGCCCCCTCCACCAGCGTGACCCGCGCGCCCTGCTCCACCGCCTTGATGGCCGCTGCAAAGGCGGCCGAGCCGCTGCCGACGATCGCGATCTCCGGTTTGGGGCCTGGGTTTGCCGTCACTCTACGATCTTCGGCCGGGAGGGGTAACCCGCCTCCGCAGTCGCCCGCACCAGCGCCTCCACACCGGTCTTCGCCGGATCGAAGGTCACCTTCGCCAGACCCGTGCCTTCACCCTCCGCCGTCACTTCGGCCCCGATGACACCGGGCACCTTCTCCAGCGCCTTGCGCACGGTAACTGGGCAGAGGCCGCAGGTTATGTTCTCTACCTGCAGCGTCACACCCTGTTGCCGGGGAGCCTCATCGGCCTGCGCCACCGGCAGCAACAACAAAAGGGCAATCCATCCAAACAGCAACATGCGTAACATAGTACGAATCATGAAATCTCTCTCCTTTGCAGATCAACCGAGCAGCAACACCCCGTACCAGGGAAAGGTGATCAACAAGCCAAGAGCCACCGTCACCACCCAGAACAGGATGCGCTGGTTGCGGCGCACGGCCGGGTTGGCGCACAGCGCCCCCTGTTTACAGCTCTCCGGTACGAGATAGAGTCTGCGAAACGCCAGCCAGAGGAACAACAGCGTGATCCCGATGAAAACGGGCCGGTACGGCTCGAGCGCCGTCAGACCGCCGATCCACGCACCACCCACCCCGAGCGACAACAGCAGCAGCGGTCCGACACAGCAGAGCGATGCCCCGACCGCTGCTAG
>DRMK01000157.1 GCA_011322575.1 Gammaproteobacteria bacterium | reverse complement strand
TAAACTCAGATTTACAGTTACGCACCTGCAAGCCAAAACGCCACCGGGGGCCGCTGAACACGCCCTCCCCATAGTTCTGGGCAATTGATAACGGCAAATTCGCCCCTGGAAGGCGCGATCCCCGGCGTCAAGCATCCTCCTTCGCCTGCTGCCTTCTCCTCCCCTTTCTCGGTTTTATGGCGAACGTCAGGCCATCCTCGCCGGCGCTGATGCTGACATCGCCTCCTTGCACCAGCTTGCCGAACAGCAGCTCGTCGGCCAGCCTCTTCTTCAGGTGATCCTGCAGCAGGCGCGCCATGGGGCGCGCACCCATGCTTCTGTCGTAGCCGTTGCGGGCCAGCCAGGTGCGCGCCTTGTCATCCACCCGCAGGGTGACGTGCCGGTCCATCAACTGCGCCTCGATCTGGGTCACCAGCTTGTCCACCACGAAGCCTATGGTCTTCTCGTCCAGGGGCTGGAACTGGATCACCGCGTCCAGCCGGTTACGGAACTCCGGCGTAAAGCTGCGCCGTATCGCCTCCATGCCGTCCGCGCTGTGATCCTGGGTGGCGAAACCTATGGAGGGGCGGCTCATCTGCTCGGCGCCGGCGTTGGTGGTCATGACGATGATTACATTGCGGAAATCTGTCTTGCGGCCGTTGTTGTCAGTGAGCGTGCCGTGGTCCATCACCTGCAGCAGCAGGTTGAATACGTCGGGATGCGCCTTCTCGATCTCGTCCAGCAGCAACACGGCGTGGGGATGCTTGTTGATCGCCTCGGTCAGCAATCCACCCTGATCGTAGCCTATGTACCCGGGCGGCGCCCCGATGAGACGTGATACGGTATGGCGCTCCATGTACTCCGACATGTCGAAGCGTACCAGCTCGATCCCCAGGGTGCTGGCCAGCTGCCGCGTGAGCTCGGTCTTGCCCACCCCGGTGGGGCCGGCGAACAGGAACGAACCTATGGGTTTGTGCTCCTCGGCCAGGCCGGAGCGCGCCATCTTGATGGCCGCGGCCAGGGTCTCGATGGCCTCGTCCTGGCCAAAGATGACCTGCTTGAGACGCTGCTCCAGCTTGCCCAGCAGCTCCACGTCGGAGCTGGAGACCTGCTTGGGCGGGATGCGCGCCATGCTGGCGACTATCGCCTCGATCTCCTTCACCCCGATGCTCTTCCGGCGCTTGTCGGGCGGCAGCAGGCGCTGGCCGGCTCCCGCCTCGTCGATGATGTCGATGGCGGTGTCGGGCAGGTGGCGATCGCTGATGTGGCGGTGGGCCAGCTCGGCGGCGCTGCGCAGGGCGGCGCTGCTGTATTTTACCTGGTGATGCTCCTCGTAGCGGGACTTGAGCCCCTCCAGGATCTGCACCGCTTCCGCCACGCTGGGTTCGGGCACATCGATCTTCTGGAAACGGCGCGCCAGGGCGCGATCCTTCTCGAAGATGGAGCGGTACTCCTGGTAGGTGGTGGATCCGATACACCGCAGCTCACCCGAGGCGAGCATGGGCTTGATCAGGTTGGATGCATCCATGACCCCGCCGGAGGCGGAGCCGGCCCCGATGATGGTGTGGATCTCGTCGATGAACAGAATGGTGCCCGGCTCCCGCTTCAGCTGCGCCAGCACCGCCTTGATGCGCTTCTCGAAATCTCCCCGGTACTTGGTGCCGGCCAGCAGCGCCCCCAGGTCCAGGGCATAGATGACGCTGCCGGAGAGCACCTCGGGCACCTCCCCATCCACGATCTTCTTCGCCAGTCCCTCCGCCAGGGCGGTCTTGCCCACCCCCGCCTCTCCCACGAACAGGGGATTGTTCTTGCGCCGCCTGCAGAGGATCTGCACGGTGCGCTCCACCTCGCTGCTGCGCCCGATGAGCGGGTCGATTCTGCCCTGCATGGCCAGCTCGTTGAGATTGCTGGCAAAGCTCTCCAGGGGGGAGCCGGAAGCGCCCTGTTCCGTTGCCTCCTCTCCTTCGCCAGAGGGGTGCAGCTCCTCTCCTCCCTCCTCTTCGTGCAACTTCGAGATCCCGTGAGCGATGTAGTTCACCACGTCGAAACGGGTCACGTTCTGCTTGCCCAGGAAATAGACCGCCTGGGACTCCCGCTCGTTGAATATCGCCACCAGCACGTTGGCCCCGGTGGCCTCATCCTTGCCAGCCGCCTGGACGTGGAACAGGGTGCGCTGCATCACCCGCTGGAAGCCGAGGGTGGGCTGCACGTCGCGGATATCCTCCACCGCCAGCTCGGGGGTGTTGCTGTCGATGAATTCGGTCAGCTCGCGGCGCAGCTCCTCCAGGTTGGCACCACAGGCGCGCAGTACCTCCGCTGCCGCCGCGTTGTCCAGCAGCGCCAGCAGCAGGTGCTCCACGGTGATGAACTCATGCTTCTTCTCCTGCGCCTCCTTGAAGGCCAGGTTCAGCGTGAGTTCCAGTTCTTTGCTCAGCATGGATCAGGCTACCTCCATGGTGCATTTCAGTGGGTGATCGTGCTGCCGCGAATAGTTCTGCACCTGGGCCACCTTGGTCTCGGCGATCTCCCGGGTGAAGATGCCGCACACCCCGGAG